>JAUILJ010001019.1 GCA_030433055.1 Polyangia bacterium | reverse complement strand
CCACCCGCCTCGGCTTCGTTTCCTCATGGCTCTTCCTGACACCTCCAGTCCCACCCGCGTGTTCGCCACGCTGGAGGCGCTTGAGAGCGCGCTGCCCAACGGACTCCACGACGCGGCGCTGGTGAGCATCTCCGTCGACTACCTCAGACGCAGCGCGGAGTTGATCGTGGACGTCGATCTGTCTTCCCCAGATCTCTCAGTCTCCGAGGGCCGAAAGCGGCGGCTATCCATTACCCTCAGCGGCCTCAACTGGCTCAGCCTGGGATCACCAGGGAGCGTCGACCCGCTCGGCGCACCGCTGTGGATCTCCGGCGCCGGACCGGGTCACCAAGACATGGAACCCGCGCCTCCCCAGGTCCCAGCGGGCAGCTTCAGCCACTGGCTCTTCATCGATCCGTGGAACGCCTTCATCTGCTTGTGCGCAGAGAGTTGCTCGATGCACGGCCTCGACACCCCTACTGGCGGATCTTGAAGCGCACGCTTGGGCTACGCTCCGTATCGTCGTCGTACCAGAACACGCACTCGTCATTTATTTCCGCACGGAGCCGGAACTCGTAGTAGCCCGTCTGGTCCGTGACCTGCCCAGCGATCTCTCCGGTGCGCAGGTTCAGCGCCTGCGCGAGGGCGTAGGCTGGGACATAGCCGGTGAGGGTGACGTAGCCATCCTGATCGGGGCCCTCCACGTCGGGCTTGTCTGGCGGCGGCAGCGGCAGGGTTGGAGACAAGCAGCCCACCGCGAGCAGAGCGGACGAAAGCGCCGCGAGCGCCCAGCGCCGGCTGCAGCGCTTGGAGGCGCCGCCCTGGCTCTGCTTCGCGTTCGGTCGCCGGCCCATGGCTCCACCGTAGCACGATTCACACCACCTCATCCCGTGCGGACGTTTGCCTTCAGTTTACTTTATACCCTTGGAATCATTCACTAATTTCGAATGCCACTGGCCTTCCCAAGCGCCCGGAGTGTTCGAGGGTGCCTACAAAGTTGGCAGCCGGTGCCAACGATGTAGGCACTCTGTCCACTGCAAGGCTGCGCAGCTGGTGGCGTAGTCAGGACGCCGGGAAGATGGTAACCGCGCCGTCGCGTTTCAGGGACGGCGGGCTGCGGTAGGAGCCGGCGCTCCTCGCGCGCTCCTCGCGCTGACTTCCCTCACCCCCAACCCCGATCCCCTTCGGTCCAGCTCGCCTCACGACTCACGCCAATGGCCGGCGACTCCACAGCCCTCGATGGCATCGAACCCAGCCCTGGCGCGGCGCCCAATGCAGCTCCGTCGGGAGGTGAGGAACCCAGCCGCCGTGCGGCAGCGGGCTGGCTCGGCCGCTTGCGAGGTCACGCCGTGCTGCTTCGGCCGGCGCTGCCGCTGATCCTGCTGTTCGGCTGGTGGCACGCACGAGGCGGCGCGCCGAGGGAAGCCACGGCGCAGATAGATCGCAGCGAGGCGCTGGTGAAAGCGCTCGAGGCCGATGGCCTGCTGGCGGACGCCGTGGACGTGCGCTGGCTGGATACCCCCCCCGGCACATTCTCCGCACCGCGTGCCCGGGTGCGCGCGTTGCTGCGCGCGCGCAAGACCGACGAGCCGTCGGACATTTACCTGGCAGCAACCCGGCTCTCCCCCGAAGGGCGGCTCCTCGAAGTCACCGGGCTGTACAACCTCAGCGACACCAGCGCCGTAGATGAACGTCGGCTGATCGTGGATGGCGAGCAAGCCGCCTGGGTGATCACCAGCGGCGACAAGACGCTCAGCGTGCACCTGGCCGATCTGAGCGGTGAGGCGGCCCCCGAGCTGGACAGTGAGATGGCGGAGTGGAGCGGCATGAAGCGCTGGCAACACTCCATCACGAACCTACAAAAAACGGGGCAACGTGCGGGCATCGGGCGCCGCTCTTTCAAGCTCGAGCCGCCCTCGAGCAAGACGGCCCTGGCGTTCTCTCGCGCGAGCAGCGAGAAGGGCCCCGCGCTGTTGATCGACGCCGACGGCCATGCGATCCGCATCCCTCTCACCGGCTCTGAGCCCATCGACGGCGAGCGTTTCCTCAAGGAACAACCTCACCACCTCGCCCCGCCGGGCAACCTGGTCACCTGGGCAGTCGATCGCGTGCGGCAGAGCCCCTGGTTCAGCGACGATCAGATGCAGCTCTTGAAGGCCGTGGCCTTCGCGGGCCTCGATCAGCTCCAGCAGGTCATGGGCAGCGTCACCGGGGACGACGGCTCGAGCACGATCAAGGAGCAGTTCAAAGACCTCCCACCGCCGGTCGAGTACACGGACCCAGAGACGGGCTGGCCCCCACCGCCGATGGAGCCCATGCTCTCGCCGCCCATCGAAGGCGAAGGCAAGTGGCGCACGATGGACGACGATCCTTACGTGCGAAAGAACCCTGGCGCCCCCTCCCCGTTCGTCACTTCGTTCATCCGCACGGATCGCAAGCGCGCCTACACCCAGATCTTCGTCACTGTCTGGGACGCGCGACAGGTCGAGCTGCACACGATGAGCGGCACCGTCGAGCCGAAGAGCGCTACGGGCGAGACCGGGCCGGGCCTCGTGCCCCGCAAGCCGGAGGTGATGGGGCGACTCCTGGCAGGGTTCAACGGCGGCTTCCAGGCGACCCAC
>JAUILJ010001018.1 GCA_030433055.1 Polyangia bacterium | reverse complement strand
AGCCCGAGCGCCGGCAGTCGCAGCCCGAGCGCCGGCAGTCGCAGCCCGAGCGCCGGCAGTCGCAGCCCGAGCGCCGGCAGTCGCGCGACGGGCAGCGGGCGCGTTGGGGGTGGGGTTCAGCGGCCGACCAGGCGCCGCACCAAGCGTTGACCTCAGGGCGCCTGAGGCTCCAGATCTTCCGTCGTCGCGGGCAAGCTCCAGTCCCACCCAAAGAAGCCTCCCGCGAGCACCCGCCCGTCACTGAGGACTTGTTGACCCGCCGCAGGGATCACGCGCCGGTCATAGACCAGGAAATCCGGCATGAGCGCCGGGAGCGCGTTGGTCAGAAAGTAGCCCTGGGCGCTGACCGCATCCGCGACGAGCAGGTAGCGCATGGGGTTTTGGGGGTTGGGCATGACGTACAGGCAGCCGACGTCATCGCCCGCAAACTCCAAGTCGCCCAGGAACAACTTACGTGTTTCCGTGCGGCTCTTCAGCGCCTTCGCTAGTCGGGCGCTCACCAGGTTGTCGTTTGCTCCGCCGATCAAGAACACGTTGCTGGAGCTGAGCACGTTGTCGGGCAGATCGCGGTCGGACACGACGGGGTAGGCGAGATCTGCGCTGCCTCTCCCGTTGGCCCAGGCTCTCGCCAGCTCCCAGGTTGCTCGGGAGGTCGCCCTGCGGCGGGTCCCGTAGACGAAGGTCACCGGGTTCATGAACACGTCGCGGATGGGGCCTTCGACTCCAGAGCGCTTTCCGCCTGTCGTGGGGGACGAGATGGGGCCTGTTGACCAGCCAGCGTCACCTCGTTCCAGCTGTTCCCGCTCGACGTCGACGCTCAGCTGCTGGTCACCGATGGCCACCTTGATTGAGCCCTTGAGTGTCTTGGGCAGCGGAGGAACGAAGCGCACGCTGCGAACTCCGGATAGCTCCAGGTCCACGTTTCCCGCGGCGGCGTGGGCGTTCACCTCAGCCAGCTTGCCGGGCGTTTCGAGGCCCGTAATCTCGATCCAGTAGCGCTTGCCGTAGCGCAGCTGATCGGTGACGAAGCGTACGTCCGTTGGCGTGACGCTGCGACGCTTTCCGCTCAGCCACGGCCAGCCATCCGCGCCATTCCAGATCTCGGTCCACACCGAGTGCCCCGTCTCGGGCCACTCCTCGGTTACGTCGTAGTGCAGCTCTCGCAGGCGGCGGATCAGGACCTTTGAATTGTCGTGTGGAAAATCCTTGGTGCCCTGAGCGACGAACATGGGAACATGGCGTGCGTTCTCGGCCCAGCTGGCCGGAGACCAGTGGTGCATGCGCGAGGTCTCCCAGGGTCGGATGGGACGTTTCGAGGTATCGCGCCGAATGAAGTAGCTGTGGTAGCCGCACAGTGGCGAGGCAGCGCTGAAGCGATCTGGGTAGCGCACAGCCATGTACCCTGTGCCGGTTCCTCCCATGCTGACTCCGGTCACACTGACGCGGTCCGGGTCGACCGGCAGGGACTCGAGGGCCCAGTCGAGCGCCGCCAGCGTGGCGGCTTCACCTGCGTCGCGGTAGAAGGCGTTACCGTGGGCCGCGGGAGCCAGCACGATGCCGCTGACCCTCGGTCGCCCGGTAGTCGAGTCGAGGAACGCCCGCATCACACTCTCTGGTGTGCCGTTGTATCCGTGCAGCAACAGCACCAACGGGTATCGCGTCTCGGGCTTCCGCTTGTCGTAACCTGCCGGCAAGTGCAGCGCGATGGGCTGGTCGCTGCCATCGAGGTCGGAGTGGAGCGCCAGCGAGTGCACGCCCGGCTCCTCCAGGGGGTCGACCCCGTCGCCTAGCTCATCCAGGAGATCTTCCAGCGCGCGCTGGTCGGCTCCGATCCCGTGCGTGTCCTGCGCTTCCACTCGCAGAGTCAGCTCCCGAGCCGCGCGACGCAGGCTGGCAGCGACCATCTCAGGGTCGGTGAGCTTCGGCGCTCGAGCGTCATCGTCAGGCTTCGACTTGCCCTGCAAGCGCCCGAGCTGCTCCTGTGCGGCGCCCAGGGCCTGGGGTACGGCGGGATCGAGCTTGGCGTCTAGCTTTCGAGTGGTGAAGGGGAGCTTCACCTCGAGCGCAAGGCTGCCCTTGGCGCTGGCTGGCTGCCTGGGCAGCTGCACATGCAGGTCCCGAACGCCGCGAGAGCCGCAGCCAAGTCGCCCGATGCTGAGCGCTTTGGTTTCGGTTTTTCCGTCGGCCCCCGGCGCGGAGAGGCGAACGCTGGGAGCAGCCGCAGCACCCCTGAGTAGCTCGGCAGGAAAACCCCGTGGAAAATCGATGAGCAGGCTGGGCGTATAGCCCGTCGGGCTCATCCCCGGGCGGAGGGTCGTCACCAGCAGGTTGTTGGCCAGGGCGGTGCTGTCGCTCTCGTCGGTGTCTGGCAAGGCGAACGCCATACCCCTCGGGGGAAGCCCGTCCCGTCTGGAGACCACGCGAGCCCAGAAGCCCCAGTGGGGCAGGGAGCTCTCCAGCCACAGGACGAGGCGGTGCCGCCCGGCCTCGAGCTTGATCGGGATCGGGACGAAGGCGCCGGCTCGCAGCGCCGGGTGAGCGCGTTCGTAGATGGCTTCGCCGTCGAGCCACGCGCTGACTCCGCCGTCGACGCCCAGGAGCAAG
>JAUILJ010001017.1 GCA_030433055.1 Polyangia bacterium | reverse complement strand
ATCCGCCAGGCCATCGACCAGGGCGGCTTCTACGACACGCAGAAGCTCCAGGGTGCGCTGTTCTATGACCCACTGTGTCAGCCGTTCGGCGTGGTGGGGGCGCCCAGCTTCAGCCCAGACGAGAGCCTGGTGGTGCTCGGCGGAGCCCAGTTCAGGGCTTGCCTCGTGGAAACGCAGGGCGCCAAGCCCAAGGGACTCGTTCCGCCGAAGCTACCGGAGCAAGCCGCGTTCGAGGACGAAGGGTTCGTGCTGCCGGGCGCCTGGGTGGCTGATGGCTCTGCGCTGCTCATGGCCATGTCGATCGCGGGCAACCTCGAACTCTTTCACCTCGGGGCCTCGAATCTGCAACCGGTTGGCGCTGGTCTGCGCGCGGACAACCCGCTCGCCGACAATTCGAGCAGCTACCCCGCAGTGATCCGCAGATCAAAAGACCAGAGCCTCGTGGTGTTCAACCAGAGCGGGCACCCGGGCGTTGAGATCGTGGGCACCCAGATCAACGATATCTCCCTCGGAACCGGCGAGTTTGCGCTGTTTGCTGTGAGTCCCGACGGCGAGCGCTACGTCCGCAGCGCCCAGCAGCCAGCCCTCGTGCGCTCGACGCGAACAGGCGTGGTGATCGCGAAGCTCCCGCGCGGGGAAGGAATGAATCCGAGCTTCGACCCCACGGGGCGCTACCTGTACCAGAGCGACCGCACGGGAGTTCGCGTGTGGGACGCAGCCACCGGCGAGCAGCGCTTGGCGCTGCGGAGCTGCCCGAAGTGACACTTCCGCTGCGCTCGCCCAAGCTGGAGCGGACGGGGGACCGCTGGATCCTGAACAAACATTGGAGCTGGGGCCCGACGCTGGTGGCACGAGCATCCTGGGAGTGAGCTGGTCCGGCGGCCACCTCAGTGTGTGCGTCGTCGAGTTCGAAGAAGATCCCAACTACGACGGACTGGTGAAGCACTTCAACACGCCGGGCGCGCTGTTTCAGTATCTCGACAATTACTTGACCGGACCGGGGGAGCACGTCGCCCCACTCAAGGAGGCGGCCCTGGCCGCCGGGGAATCTATGGAGCCCGCGGCGCCCGTCGTATCCAAGGGCAGCGCTGGCTCCGGCGACGAGTAGGCCTACCGAGAAAAAGCGCCCGGGCGGTCCCCGTTGGCGATCGAAGGGTTAGCCGATAGGCTGCCGACGTGCTGCTCTTCAAGAAGGAGTTCTGGGACGGACTGACCGACGGATCCATCACCCTGACGTTCCGCCGCTGGCAGAAGGCACGGGTCAAGCCTGGTGGGCGCTACCGCTGCCACCCCATCGGCGTGCTGGAGGTGGACGACATCCGCTTGGTCCAGGTCAAGGACATCACGGCCAAGGATGCGAAGCTGGCTGGATTTGCCTCGCGACAGGCCTTGGTCGATTACCTCGGGGAACTGGGAGAGCTGGACGAAGCGACTGAGATCTACCGTGTAGCGCTGCACCACGGCGGGGACGGAGACCGAGTCCAGCTAGCGCTGGAAGACAAGCTCACTGCAGGCGATGTCGCGGAGATCCAGAAGAAGCTCGAGCGCATGGACAGGAAGGGACCGTGGACGCGCCAAACACTCGAGCTGATCGAGAAGCAACCGCGCATCGCGGCCTCGAAGCTCGCCAAGCAGGTCAAGCGGGAGACGGCGCCCTTCAAGGCCGATGTGGTGAAGCTCAAGAAGCTAGGGCTCACCCAGAGCTTCGAGGTCGGCTATGAAGTGGCGCCGCGAGGAAAAGCGTACTTGAAGGCGATCCGCGGCTAGAACACGCCGCCGAGGCTCAAGCCGCCCCAGGGCAGGAAGCCACCAGAGCCTACGAGCGGGGTGAAACCGACCTTGAACAGGAAGCCACCGTCACGAGGTTGGTAGCGGTAGCCCACGGTGGCCGTCCCGGCGACGCCTACACCGTCACCGGAAGAGCGGCTCCCACCGCTCTCCACTTCGCCGCTCGCGTAGAGCACGGTGGCACCGGCGCCGAGCTCCAGGTGGTGGTTGCCGCCGCCGAGCAAGTAGTTTGCCATCAGCGGGAAGCTCATGAAGGTGACGCTAGCCGAATCGTCGCTGGCGCTGGCGGAGAGCGAGAGGTAGCTGAAGCCGAGGCGAGCGGTCACGTCGTCGGTGAGGTTTCGCTCGTAGTTGAGGGAATAGAGACCGCCGTTTCCGAGTAGCTCGACGTAGAGCGAATTCTTGGCGGTTCGTTCCTTGGGAACCTTCAGCTCGTAGCTACCTGTATCCGCGGGGACGTCATCGGCGACCGGACCGGCGGTGGGCTCTGCTGCCGCAGCGGTCGAGGCGACTAGAGTGAGGGTAGTGAGGGTAGTGAGGGTAATGAAAGAACCGATAAGCTGACGCATGGTGTGTGCTCCTTGAGACCTCAACAATTACGGCCTGGAGGGACGGTCCTTCCCCTCGCCAGCGATGCACTATCGGAACGCGAGCCATGCACGTTCGAATGAATAGACCGGTCCGGGAAACGTCACTCCCAATACCTCTGGAATCGTGCGCGTGCTTCCACGAGGCCCTGAGCTGTCAACGCGAAAATCCGCCAGGCGGCGTTGCCTGGCGGAAAATACGCGTGTGGGCGAGTCGCGCCCCTTCGCT
>JAUILJ010001016.1 GCA_030433055.1 Polyangia bacterium | reverse complement strand
CTTCTTCATTGGTCTTGGATGTGAGGGCGGTGTTCGTCATGCCCCTTGAAACAAACCACTTCGCACCAAATTCCCGGCCGCGACGTTATGCGCTCATGTGCGCGTTATGCGGGGATCCCTCAGCTAGGGACCAGCACCGACTGCATGCTCCACTAGTTCGGACGCCAGCGCGCTCCAAGCGTTCCGATACTCAAGCGTGCTCATCTGAACCTTCTCTATTTTACGCTCCGAAACACTTAAGCCAGGAGCACACTCTACAACCAAACTTACCACAGGTCCAACCGCCTCCATTGCAATCCATAACTCACCATCGTTTAAAAGAAGATCACGATCCCATTCCTGTGGTTCACAGTCGCACAAAATATTCGCATACCACAATACAAACAAAACGTCATCCTCAACTGGAATGTCGACCTCAAAGCATCTTTCCCATCGAAAACAGATCCATTCCACACCACGTTCGATGAAACGTTCCATGAGCTCGTTTGGCTCCCAGGAGGTCACTGACTCCATTGGAGATCGCCCGCGCTCAAAAGAGACCACCGGTACCATGTTTTCACGAGACATATCTGGCTTCCTAGTTCCCATGATGGCTCGGGTGCAACGGATGCTCGGGACCAATCGGGTATGTATGAATTACGGTCCTGGAACCAGACTTCTTCGGAATGGTGACAGCATGAGTTGCAGCCTGCCGCATTACCCCTCCTCGGGGCAAGACGCGGATGATCTCGCCTTCCCCAGGCGCCAGCGCGACGACACCCACGCCGTCGGGGTTGGCTCGTGCAGCTGCCCGTCTGACAGCGTCTTCCGATGACCAGCGCCCCTGCGGGGTAAGCCGCCCATTGCGCCCAGTAAGGCACGTATTGTGGACCCAGGCACCCAGAGTGCCCACAAAGTAGCTGTGAGTACTCTCAACCCTCAAAGTTGAACACTCGAACCCGTCGCTGCTGTCGTTCCACCGACTCGACGAGGAGCCATCCACCGTCAACGTCAGCTACCTCATCCCCTGGCGATAAGTCCACCACACGCGCGGACGTCGAGGCGCCGAGAGCGGCCTCCTTCAGTCCGACCGCTTCTATCGCGCTTTCGGCTTCATGCAGGCTGCGCGCTACGCCGCGTGATCAGCAGATGAGCTGCACCCACTATGGGCAGACGTCGCGTTCCATCGCTCAAACGATGCTTGCAACCACGCGAACGTACACGGCACAGTCGAGCGGGTCGTCGCGCTCGGGCGCTTCTCCAGAGCTACGTGATTACTCGCGGAAGCCCCATCTGGGGAAGGGTACATGCTAGCTTTGCGCGGTGGACAGCCTCTACCGGTACACCCTCATCAAGCAGATCCAAAGCGAGGAGTTCTCCGAAGCGCGACTGCTCGAACTTTCGGAGGTCTTCAGACCGCTGTCGGTGAGCGATGCGTTGCCGATCTGCCGCGCAATGTCGCAAGCTTGGGGGGCGGGGGTGCTTCCTGTGGCCAGGGCCTTGCTCAACTCCAAGAAAGCGGCTGAGCGAGACAAGGCGCTGTCGCTCTTCTCCCACGTGCCCGACCTGCGCTTGGTCTTAGAGCTTGAAGAGGCGAAGGCCAAGGAGCGTTCGAAGAAGCTGATAGAGCGCTACGATCTGGCGATCTATTCTGTCCAACAGACTGTTGAGATCCTTCACCCACCGGCTGACCCGCGAGATGTGACGGCGGATCCCGTGGTAAGAGGCTGCGTGCTGCGCAATATGCCGTCGGAGCAGTTTGCGGAACTGATCGGCCACCCCGCCAAGGGCTGGTCGCAGCTTTCGCTGCCGTATCATGGCGACGACCCCGAGGGTAAGCGCCCAGCCCGAATTGAGAGGCTGCTGCGTTCGGGGGAACTGCAGCCCTACTGGCTCGTGCATCTTGAGTTCATCGCCCATCCGCTGGCGGGAGCCTCGGCCACCGAGTTGGTCTGGGAGGCGCACGTCGATTCCCAGTGGTCGACCTTCCGCGGCACCCTGGCGGCGACCGCCATCGACGTGGCGGGACGCGAACTCTCCATCCCCGCTGACGCGCCCGTCCGCCTCGCTCATCCTATCGAGCTGCCACCGGAAGTCCTCCTTGCCTGGCGAGAGCTCGCCGCCAGCGAAGACTGGACCGCCAATCAGGGCCAGCTCGCGCGAACCTCGGACCCAGCTGACGAAACAACGCTTGTCGAACGGGTGGACACCGCTCCTGCTTTGGGCGGAAGAAAGCTCTGCACGATCTTGAAGTCCGCGGGACTCAAGCCCACGTGGGAGCATGAGCACCGACTCCCCCATACGGTCGAGCATCGGCTCTACGACGACAGAGATCAGAACTGGCTGCTAGTGGAACACGACGGTGTGCAAGCGAGGCGCTCTGGGGCTCGACCAGTGAGGTTGAGAGCGGTGACCGTGCTCAGACCAAGCCCGCGTCGCTTTCATGAGGCGCTTCGGTTGATCGAGTGGCTAGTGGATGAGGCAGGGATGAACTCCCCGCGGAGTTGAACCTTCTGGGTCTCCTGACGTTCCAGTGGGTCGCCAAGGCCTGAATTGAACACGCACCCCACCTCCTTCAAGCTCGGGATGTCTAGTCACCAAGCAACAAGGAGCAGGTGGGGTACGCTT
>JAUILJ010000095.1 GCA_030433055.1 Polyangia bacterium | reverse complement strand
CGGTAGACGCCGAGAGTTTAGCGCACCGGCGAGCTACAGATTTCACGGCTCGAGACCTCACAGCTCCAGCCTGTGGCTGACCAGACGCACGCCAGGCCGCGGGGGGTTCGCGCCCTCCTGATCGGGGTTGCTGGAGTAGCTGAACCAAAGCTCCCTGTCTCCATCTCGCGACAGACTCGGGTGCTGCGCTACGTCGCGAATCCCGAGCAGCGCGTCGGGCACGCCCTGAAACACCTGGTGGGTGAGCGTGTTCACGTCGCTCGGGGACGCGCCGATCTTCCCCTGCACTTCGTTGGAGAGCACCGGAGGGAACGCGAACACGTACCTTCCCACGTGAGAATTGTAGGCTACGCTCAGCTCTCCCATGCCTGCGAGCAATGCCGCAGACTCGCGGGGGTCGCTCACCCACTCGAACGCCCCCCGGTACTCCCAGGCATCGGGCTCGGCGACCTTGTCGGGCACTACACGACCGACGCGACAGGTATCGTCGAAGGGTCCTTCATTGACACAGCGGTAGCCGTAGATGAGCCCGTCCTTGCCGAGCAGCGCCGAGCGGCCCCAGAGCTGAGGTTCCAGCCACGTCAAATTCGGTTCCTCGGGGTAATGATTGGGCTCGAGCCTGGTCACGCTGCCATCGGGGTCCAGCAGCGCGACCCCTACCCCCACCACATCCACGTCGAAGAAGCCGCGCACGAACTCCTTGCGGTAGAAGACCAGCGCGCGCTCGGCACCTTGCCACTCAGTGACGAGACCGGAAATCGGGGAGAGCACCAGCTGCCCTCGCCCCGGGTCTAGCTCATCGACCTCGGGGAGGAACAGCGCGAGCAGCTCGCCTCCCGGGGTCGTCAGGTAGTCGAAGGTGTAGCCGCACGCGGTGTCCGCCGGGCTGAGCCGGGCGGCGATGGTTCCGACGGGCTGACCCTGGGCGTCGGAGGCGCCGGGAAAGACCCACATCGGGCCCGCAGAGAAGCCCAGCGTAAAGCCGCCGCCAAACGCAGCTGCCGGCGCGGGCGGTTCGATGATGCAGCGCTCCCGAGTCTCACCGCTGAGTGCGGTCGTCAGCCGCTCGTCTCCCAAGCGGTCGGCACAACCGGCGAGCAGGAGCACACCTACCGCCCCGGCACACGCCCGCCAAACCGAACCTCCAGCTCGCCCCATCGTGGCTCAGCATAGCGGAACGCCAGCGCCCAGAGCCAGCGCCGCGGAGGCGCACGCAGGCAGCGCCCGGAGCACCCTCAAGCATCGGTGCCGCGGCGACGCCAGAGCGCGAGCCGCTCCGCAAAAAACCCCAGGGAAATGAAGCCCAAGGCATTCAGCAACCCGTGGTAGCGAATCATCTGGTCGAGGTCCAGCCAGGTGACCTTCAAGACCACCGAGAGCGACCAGACCAGCGCCAGGCTCAGCGTGACGAAGGGCACCAGGGCGCTGAGCCCCAGGAGCGCCCCTGGCAGCGCCAGGCGCCCCTGACCCACCTCGCGCAACGTGCGGATCCCGTAGCTCCAAATGGGCAACGCCATGCATACCGTACCGAACAGCGCAAGAGCCGGGGAAAATGTGATCCCCAAGGCAACGCATGGCACTCCAGCCACGAGCAGCCCCACTTCGATCCACAACCGGGTTCGTTCAGCCCCTGCTCGCGCTGCGCGCCCCAGCCCCAGCCCCAGCAACACCGGCGTGGCGAAGCCAGCGAAATGAAAGTGCGCGGCCGTGAGCCCTGCCCAGAGCCCGGAGAAGCCCAGCACCGTCCAGCCCATGCGCTCCGCGAGGTGCCAGGCCCCGGCGACCGGCAACACCAGGAGTCCCAGACAGGCGCACGCGGAAGCGGCGTCACGTTTGGCGCCGAGCAGGTGCTGCAGGCCCCCGAGAGCGACGCAGGCGCAGAACGCCAGGTACAGCACGCCTCCCCCCAAACCCCAGCCTGATCCAATTTCCCCAAAGAAACTCAACAGGCCGATGCTCGCGCTGGGGAGCCAGGCGAGGAGCAGGCGCTTGTGGTGTCGAGGCTCGAGCGGTGAGAGCTCCAAGCCAAGAGGCACGGCGATCCACATTCCCCAAGCGACGGCGAAAGCCACCGGGGCCGAGCACGCGCGTGACCACCAGGATCACCAGCACCAGCGCTGCGAGCGCGGCGACGGCGGGCACCCACCCAGGGCGCCCCGGAGGGGCGATCCGGCTCGAATCGAGGGTCACTGGGGACGAGCCTGCGAGCAGCATGCGGCGAGAGGCAAGGCTTTCCCGCTGAAACTGGCGCTCGTCCATCGAGCGCGTCGCAGACGATTGCCAGAGCAGGCGGGATCACGCTAGTGCCTGAGGCCCGAGCCATGGACGCTGCGCGCCGCCTCGATCACTGGAAACAAGAGCTGCTCGATCTGAGCTATCGCAATGCGTTGCTCAATTTCAAGAGCCCGCGCGATGGAGGGCGACGCGCGCTGGAGCTTCGGTCGCCGGGACTGCCGGCCCTGCTCGACGTGCTGAGCGACGGCAAGCAAGTGAGCCTGAGCAGCGTCGCAGAGCTCCCGCCGAGGCGCGTTGCACCAGCCGGCGAGCTGGGCCAGAGCGCACCCGAACCCGATCCGATCGTAAGCGGGCTGGCCCAGCGCAAGCTGTACAGCGAGCAAGACCAGAGTGAGCTCGAGCGTCGCCTGCTGCTGCTCGCCAGGGACGCGCGCCTCAGCCAAGAAGAGCTGGGCCTGAACACCCTGTTCATCGGCCTAGGCAGCTTGCTTTTCCCCGAGGCACCGGGCAGTGATCGCATGCGCCGGGCCCCGCTGGTGCTCGTGCCAGTCGAGCTCAAGCGCAAGGGCCTGACCAGCGGCTTCAAGCTGAGCGCCTCCGACGACGACCCGGTGTTCAACATCACGCTGCTCGAGAAGCTGCGACGCGACTTTGGCATCGAGCTCCCAGGCCTGGCGGGAGAGCTACCGAGCGACGAGCAAGGGCTGCGCATCGACCAGATCCTGGCACCACTCCAGGGGGCGCTCGGCCAGTTGCCGGGTGCCCACATCGATCACACCGTCTACCTCACCCACTTCTTCTTCACCAAGTTCCTCATGTGGCGCGACCTCGACGCGCACACTGATCAGCTCCTCGCCTCGCCGTTGGTCGCCGCGCTCGCAAGTGGCCAGCCTCTCGGGGGCCAGGGCAACGAGAGCGACCTGCCCCTGGCAGAGCACCTCGATCGCGACTTCGCGCCACTCGACTTGACCTGTGTATACGACGCGGACTCGAGCCAAATGGCTGCGCTCGCAGCGGCGCACCGCGGGCGCTCCTTCGTGCTCGAGGGTCCGCCAGGTACCGGCAAGTCGCAGACCATCACGAACCTGATCGCGCACTTCCTTAACAATCAGAAGACAGTGCTCTTCGTCTCAGAGAAGCGCGCGGCGCTCGACGTCGTGCAGCGGCGCCTCAGCGACGTGGGGCTGGGGCGCTTCTGCCTGGAGCTGCACTCTCACAAGGCGGGCAAGGCGCAAGTCATCAAGCAACTGGCGGATGCCTTCGAAGCCGAGAGCGACCAGTCGAACGCGGAGCAGAGCCAGGCTCTGGCCAGCGAGGTCGCTCAACTCCGCACGGAACTAAATAGTTACACCGCTGAGCTACACCGCGAGCGCGATGGGGGCTTCTCCGCCTTCGAGGTCCTGGGGCGCCGCTCGCTCGTGATCTCGGCGCCGCGTATCGAACATCGGCTCAACCCTGGCCTGAGCCGTGGCGCCCTCGATCAACTCCTGGGCAAGACGCGCACCTTCAAAGAGCGCGTGCACAGCGTCGGGGCGCTGGAGCAGCACCCGCTGCGTGGCAGCCGGCTGAGCAACTGGGACCCTCAGCTCCACGAGCGAGTACGCAGCCAGGCTCGGCAGCTCGGCGCGGTGCTCCAGCAGACCCAACAGGTCGCGCAGTACCTCTGCTCCCCGCTGGCCCAGCCAGTTCCGGGAAGCTTGAGCGGCTTGACGGCGCTCGACCAAGCCTTCGAGCAGCTGATCGCTTGCCCGAATCTGGGCCCCGGTTTGATCTCCGATGACAACTCCGAGGCGCGCGCCGAGCGGAGTGAACAGCTGGCCCTGGTCTGCAGCACGAGCCGCGACGACGAGGCGTATCTCGGCTCGCGCTACGCCATGGAGCGCCTGTTCGCCCTGGATCTGTCGGATCTGCGCGGGCGCCTGCAACGCTGGGCGGGGGCCTTCTTCCTGTTCGCCTTCTTCGCGCTGTGGGGCGTACGCCGACAGCTGAAGGGCGTGCTCCGTCTGCCGGCGCTGCCATCGAACAGCCAGCTGCTCGATGACGTCTCTCGCGCTGAGCGTTTCCGCACGAATCTGGGCGAACTCAATGCTTTCCCGACTCGAGCTCCGGAGTTTCTCGGTGGAAACCCGACGGACTGGCGCTACTTCCCCGAGCAGCTCGCCTCCGCCAAGAACCTGGCACGAGAGCTGCGGCAGCGCCTGGCGCGCCTCGGGCTCAGCGCGCTGAACGACAGCCACGGCTTGGTGCAGGCGCTCGCCTCCCCCGAGTGGGCCAGGCAGCGGGACTGGCTCAAGGGCGAGAAGACCAAGCTACACGGTGGACTGGCAGAAATTCATCAGCTCAGCGCTGAACTGGCGCGGGAGCTCGGCTTCGACGCGGCGGTGTTCGGCGCCCCGGAAGGTCCGCAGTACCTCAGTCGACTGGAGGGGCTCGTTCGCGCTTGGCAAGCCCTCGAGCCTCAGACGCTGCGAGACTACGCCCAGCTCAATCAGGCTCGCGTGGAGCTCGATCAAGCGGGCCTCGACCAGCTCACGGCACAAATACTGAGCGGCGCCGGGGCGGAGCTGCTCGAGAACCTCGAGCCCAGCGTCGAGCGAGCCTTCTACGAGGCATGGCTGGCTCACGATGGCTTCAGCCACCAGCTGCTGTCCAGCTTTCGGGGTCGAGACCACGAGGCGAAGATCGCGCGCTTCCGCACGGTTGACAAACAGCTGATCGAAGACTCTCAGGGCCGCGTCGCGGCGGCGTTGTCAGCGCGCCGACCGGCGCTCACTGGCAGTGAAGAGTCCGAGAGCGGTGTGCTGCGGCGCGAGATCCGCAAGCAGCGCCGGCACCTGGCGATTCGCCAGTTGTTTCACAAGGCGCCCAACGCCCTGCGCCGCCTGAAGCCCTGCGTGATGATGAGCCCACTGAGCGTGGCGCGCTACCTCGACATCCACGGTCCAGCGTTCGACTTGGTGGTGTTCGACGAGGCGTCCCAGGTCACGGTACACGATGCCATCGGTGCCCTGGCGCGGGCAAAGCAGGCCGTCGTCGTGGGGGACTCGAAGCAGATGCCTCCCACGAACTTCTTCATGAAGAAGCAGGTCGACTCCGACAGCGACGATGAGCTGCCCGACGACCTCGAGAGCATCCTCGACGAGTGCGCAGCTGCGGGACTGCCGTCACTCAGCTTGCGCTGGCACTACCGCAGCCGCGACGAGAGCCTGATCGCGTTCAGCAACGCGCGCTACTACAACTCGGCGCTCTTCACCTTCCCCGGCCCGGTCGCTGACAGGAGCCAGATTGGGGTGTCCTTCGAGCGCATCGCAGGGGTCTACGATCGCGGGGGCAGCCGCACGAATCGTATCGAAGCCGAAGCGTTGGTGGCTCACCTCGTGGAGCGCCTCGGCCAGGGCGAGGACAAGAGCTTCGGCGTGGTGACCTTCAACCAACCACAGCAAATCCTGGTGGAGGATCTGCTGGAGGCCGCACGTCGGGCTCACCCCCAGATCGAGCGCTATTTCAGCGAGGATACGCTGGAGCCCGTGTTCGTGAAGAACCTCGAGAACGTCCAGGGCGACGAGCGCGACGTGATCCTGTTCAGCGTCTGCTACGGCAAGGACGCCTCTGGGAAGTTCGTGCAGAACTTCGGTCCACTGAATCTGGACGGCGGGCAGCGTCGCCTCAACGTCGCAGTGACGCGAGCGCGAGAGCAGCTCAAGATCTTCGCGAGCGTCGGCGGCGGTGACATTGGCACCAGCAACGCCAAGGGCAGCCAAGATCTCAAGCTCTTCCTCGACTATGCGGAGCGTGGTGCCATCGCCCTCACTGGAGAGGCCCGCGTCGACATCAACCAGGATCGCTTCGGCTCACCGCTGGAGCGCGAGGTGTGCCTGGGTTTGCGGGGGTTAGGCCACACGGTTCACACCCAGGTCGGCGTAGCCGGTTACCGTGTGGATCTAGCCATCGTGGACGCTGAGGTGCCCGGCCGGTATCTGCTGGGCATCGAGTGCGATGGCGCGATGTATCACTCGGCCAAGGTCGCCCGAGATCGCGACCGCATCCGAACCAGCGTGCTCGAGCGCCTGGGCTGGCGCTTGCTTCGGGTGTGGAGCAGCGACTGGTGGCTCGACTCCAAGCGTGAGCTGGAGCGCTTGAGCGAGGCGATCAACGCACTGCGTACGTCACCCGAAGAACACCGCCCGCCCGTGGAACATGGCCCACCCGCGGAGGAGCCCTCGCCAGTCTCGAAGGCGCCCCCAACGTTGATCGGAGACGAAGCGGCGGCTCCGGGCGCTACCGTGCTGTTGCCTGCCCCGGGAGAGCTCAGCGCCACGACCAGCCTCGGCGCGGTGTCCGAAGCGTATGTGGTGACGGAGCTCGGCACGCATCAGGTGGACCCGGACGCCTTCTATCAACGGGACGCCGAGCTCCTGGCGGACATCACGCGTATAATCCACACGGAATCACCTATCAGCGTGGAGCTGTTGACCAAGCGCCTGCTCGGCGCCTGGCCCCAGAGCCGCGTGACCTCTCGAGTCAGCCAGCGGGTCAATGACCTGGTAGACCGCGTCGTGCAGGCGTCTCCGATGGAAGCCGAGGGCAACGTGCTCTACCGCCACGGAGATCCCTTGCACCAGCTCACGCGCTATCGCCCACTGACCGACGCCGACGGCAGGGAGCTCGCAGACGTGCCGCTACTCGAGCTGGCAGCCGCGGCGCTCGCTGTGCTGCAGCGAGACATCAGCCTCCCCCGAGACGAGCTCGCGAAGCAAACAGCGCTCGAGATGGGCCTGAGTCGCTCGGGCAAGGCGCTGAGCCAGCTGTGCGACCAGGCGGTCGAGGTGCTGATCGCGCGGAGCAAGGCCCGCTTGCATCAGGGCCAGATCGTGCTGCTCTGAGAGCTCGGCGCGGGGACTAGCGCCGCTCGAGCCAAGCCAACGTCTCCAGATGTCGAGTGTGCGGGAACATGTCGAACACGAGCAGTTCCCGCAGGTCGAATCCACACGGTAAAATCTGAGCCAGATCGCGCGCGAGGCTCTGCGGACTGCAGGAGCACAGCGCCAGGCAGCGCGCGGCGCGGCTCGCGAAACGTGCCGCGCCCCCCGCGTGCAGCTTCAGACCGGCACGCGGTGGGTTTGCGAGCAGCAGCTCTCGAGGTTCCAGCGACTCGATCGCGAGGCGCGCGTCGGCTGCCCGCGCAACGTGATGGCCGGAGCGCGCGCTCCCACCCGCGACCGCAGCGGCCAGGGCACGAATCGCGTGGGCGTCGACCTCGATGGACTCCCCAGACAGCCCATCCGCGAGGAGCGGCAGCGTGAAGTTGCCCGCGCCGCAAAACAGATCGCAGAAGCTCTCGAGCCCGGAGTCACGCACGAGCCGCCGTAGCTGCGCGACCAGCGCGCGATTCACCGCGCTGTTGACCTGAACGAAGCTGGAGATGGGCACGAGGTAGCTCAGCGGCTCGGCCGCGCCCGCTCCCAGTTTTTCCTCAAGGTAATAACGCAACGAGGGCATGCGCGCGTCGCCCGCGAAGCCGACGATCCAGTCGGCGGGGACCGAGCGGCGAAGCTCGGAGCGAGCGGCTTCGGGCAGCGGCGCGCCAGCGTAAACGCACAGCGCGACACGTCGATCGTCACCGGTCCGCAGCTCGAGGTGCTTGGCTCCGATCAGCCCACCGAGCGCGCCCAGTCCCTGAAGCTGAGCCACTGCGCTCGCGAGCGTCGGCTGCAGCACGGCGCAGGTCGGGAGCTTGTTTGGGTTGAAGAACACGGCTGCGCCGCGCTCGTCCACACGCAGGCGCAATCGATTGCGGTATCCAAGGCTCACCCCGTGCGCGAACAACCTGGGCGCAGGGAAGCTCACGTTGGCCAGCGTGAGTGCTTCGACCAACGCCTCGAGCTTGTGCGTGTGCTGGACGGCTAGGTCTCGATGCATCCATGGGCAGCCACCACATTCACGCATCACGGGGCACAGGAGGGGCCGCGTTTCAAGGGCTGGCTTGGGTGGACTCATCACGACGCGTACACGTTCGAGACCCAAGTCGCCTCCCAATGCAACCCTAATCGGGCCTTTACTGCTCGAAACACCGGGGATCGCCCGGGGTCGCGGCCGGCCCGCGGGTCGCTCGCGCGCGTCCCGGAGAGCTGGAATCGGAAGTTTGCGCCATCCAACCGCATGAATTCACACATGGCAAATCGTGGACCAGCGTCGAGGTGTGTTGCTGTGCGGGAATCACCCCTGCGTTTCCGTGGCAGAATGGTCCAAGATTTCTACAGCCAAGACGTAAGCGCGCGTAACCATGCGCATATAGAGGCGGTAGACTGATCTCGAATCCGAGCGCTTATCGCTTTTATCGGGTCAATGGTTCTCACCTGCGCTCACCCCGTTAGGCTACGTAGGTGCGGTGGCAGGGGGCTCGCTCCGCAGGGAACAGCGCCCCACGCCGCAAACTCCTCTCCAACACTGTTCGCCGCGCGCTGATCGGGGCGCGAGGTCGCGAGGTTCCCATGGGGCAAACTCCACACGGCTCTGACTCCGGTGCACCGGAGCAAGAGCACACCACCCGCGATGCAGCAGGTGCTCGCCGCAAGCGCTGGCTAGCCTTCGGCGCGTTGGCTCTGGCGCTGGGAGCGTTGCCCGTCGGATGCAAAGGCTCGGTCGGTGCGGCAGGCGGCTCGGATGGTGCGGGGAGCAGCTCCGGGAACGGTGGCAGCGGCACGGTCGCTCCGGACGCCATCCCTCCCGCGAGTCGCATCCCGCGGCTCAGCCACCTGCAGTACGACCACACCGTCCAGGACCTGTTCAACGCGCCGCAGCTGACGCCCTCAAACTCACTGCCCCCGGAAGCCGTCGGGAGCATGGATGACCGCGCTTGGACCGGATACAAGGACTCCGCCGCTGCCCTGGCCAAGACGGCCATTTCCACGCAGGCAATTCACGACTCGATCCTGCCCTGTACGCCGAGCGGCGACGGAGCGGAGTGCGCGAGCCAGTTCATCTCCAGCTTCGGCGCGCGCGCCTTTCGGCGTCCCCTCACCAGCGCCGAGCAGACGCGCTTCGAGGCGCTGTACGCCGGGCGCGCGCAGACCACCGCGACGGGTAGCTTCGATGAAGGCATCGAGCTCGTGGTGGAGGGCTTCCTGCAGTCTCCGAGCTTCCTGACCCGTGCGGAGCTGTCCACCGAGCGCGTCGGCGACAACATCCAGCTGAACTCCTACGAGGTCGCGAGCCGACTGAGCTACGCGCTCTGGAACAGCATGCCCGACAAGGCGCTGTTCGACGCAGCTCTGCGAGACGAGCTGACGCAGCCGGAGAAGGTCCGCGAGCAAGCGCTGCGCATGCTCAAGGAGCCCCGCGCTCACGCCATGGTGAAGACCTTCCACGAGCGCTACCTGCGCCTGGAAGGCACCGAGGGAGCGCGCTGGACCGACTTCGTCCGTGACGAGACGCTGTTTCCGGCTTTCAAGGCGGAGACCATCCCCTATTTGAAAGAGGAGACACTGCGCTTCGTCGACTACATCGTGTTCGAGAAGCGGGGCGGCTTCCAGGCTCTGCTGACCGACAACACCGCGTTCGTCAACAACCTCACCGCGCCGCTCTATGGTCTCGACGGCAGCGCCTATGGCGCCGAGCTGACACAGGCGACGCTGGATCCGGCGGAGCGCTCCGGGCTCTTCACACGAGTAGGGTTCTTGGCCTCCCACGCGCAAGTCGTCCGCACCTCGCCGATCCTGCGCGGTGCGCTGATCCAGAAGTATGTGCTGTGCAGGAAGATCGGTTCACCACCCGCTGGTGCCGAGATGACGCCTCTGCCGGAGATCACCCCAGACATCGTTACCACGAGGCAACGGGTGGGAGTGCAGACGTCACCAGACGAGTGCAACTTCTGCCATAGCATCATCAACCCTACCGGGTTCCCCTTCGAGCACTACAACGCCGTGGGGTCGTGGCAGAACATGGACACAGGTCAGGCGGTGGACAGCACCGGCACCGCGCTGTTCGGAGAACGGGAGGTCAGCTACCAGGGCCCGATCGACTTCTCGAAGGCCCTTGGCGACGCTCCAGAGGCCCACAGCTGCTACGCCAAGAACTGGGTCGAGTTTGCGTTCGGTCGTCGCGCTCAGGGCATCGACCTTCGGATCATCGACTCGCTATCGAAGAAGATGAACAACCCCGACTACACGATCTTGGATCTGCTGGTCGATATCGTCGTCAGCGACACGTTCCGCAGCCGCGCACCGGAGGCAAAATGAACAAGAAGACGGTGACTACTCGTCGCAACTTCCTGCGCGGAGTCGGTGGCGTGGCGCTGGGCATCCCCCTGCTGAGTTCCCTCGCGGGACGTGTACTGGCCGCACCCACGGATCCAATCCGAAGGCTGATCATCCTCTTCACGCCCAACGGCGTGAACATGGATCGCTTCTTCCCCAGCGTGGACTCCGGGCAGATCAGCGCCTCGTCGCTCCAGGGACGCGCGCTCGAGCCGATGAGTTCGTTCGCGGACCGGCTGTTGGTTCCGCGTGGTATTCACATGGCGCCGCGGGGCTTCAACTGGGACGAGCTACCAGGTGACGACCACATGAAGGGCATGGCCTGCAAGCTCACCGGGCAGCCCACAACGGACCCGGACATCTTCGCGGCGGGCGAGTCCGTGGACTTCGCGGCGTCGAAGAGCCTGAACATCGGCGCCAAGGCGCCCCTCGTGATGCAGGTCGGGCGGGGCGGCAACAACGTGCTCAACTACTGCTCCTACTCGGGCCCGCAGACGCCCTACGCGGGCGAGAACAACCCGTACAACGTGTACCGCTCGTTCACCGGACTGATCTCCGGCTCCGAAGGCGACGACCGGGTGATGAAGCGCGGCCAGAGCCTGGTGGACCTGGTGCGAGACGATCTGAACGACCTCAAGCGAACCCCGATGAGCAGCGACGACACCAAGCTGCTCGACGACTGGCTCGCGCTGGTGAGAGACGTGGAGACGGGGATGAGCTCTGCGTGCTCCCCCGACACCGTCGCGGCTCTCAATCTCGACGGGGTCGATCGCTTCGACATGATGGACTCGAACCAGGTGGGTAGCGACGGCGAGTTCAACGAGATCGCGCGGCTGATGATGAAGCTCACGGCCCTGACGATGGCGTGCGACGTGAACCGCGTGGCGACGATCAAGTTCTCCAGCGGCGCGTCGGGTCCCACCTTCCGCTGGGACGGCATGAACCATGAGTTCAACCATCACCAGCTGTCCCACCGCAACGGTCGAGACGACGCCGAGGGCGGTGACATCCCCGGGATCGAGAACTTCATCACGGAAGTCGACACCTACTACGCCAGTCGCATGAACGACCTGCTCACCTATCTCGACATGTTCAACGGCAGCAACGGAACGATGCTCGATGACAGCGTGGTGATGTGGATCAGCGAGCTATCCGACGGAAAGGCTCATGACTTCCGCAACCTGCCGGTGGTGATCGCAGGCTCTGGCGCTGGCTACTTGCGCCAGGGTCAGGTCATCGACTGCTCCAAGGACGGCAATCTGATGAGCGACACCGGCGCCGCTCACAACCGCCTGCTCACCACGTTGCTGAACGCGGTGGGTGCGACCGACGACAGCGGCAACCCTTACTCGTCATTTGGCGACCTGAGCTACGGCGAGCAGGGCGAGTTCGATCAGCTCAAGGCCTAGCCCCAACCCGGACGACGACCTCACAGGGACACCTGCGTTCTAGCGCGGAAACACCGGTAGGTTCTGCAGCCTGGGGTTCGTGGGCATCGGCATCAGCCAACCCGACTTGGGGCAAGTCACGGTGCTCAGCCCCAAGTCGGCGCGCTGGGCGAGGGTATGGCTGACCCCCGCCTGCTCGAACTGCACCTGGATGCCGGAGCCGGAGTTCAGCAGATCGCCGACCTGGGCCTTGATCGTCGGGCTCCACTTGTTGCCTCGCGCGCAACGGAGCTCCCTGCTTCGTAGGTTGGTCAAACACACGGCCTCATCGCTACGGAGGTTCCGCGTGCCCCCGTTGTCGGACAGCTCGACCGGCCCAACCCAGAGCGTCACCTCCCGAGTGGCAGGCACCACACTCCCTGGCACACAGGTCGAGTCAGGGGGTCCGGATCCACTGCGCGCACGGTCCCCGAACGCAACGAGCGCAGCGCCGGAGACACCGACGACCGCCACGCCCGCGAAGATGACGGCAGCCAGCACGCCAATCGCCAGGCCAATGACGAAGCGGCTGGACCGAGCTGGCCTCGGTGGAGGCCCGTACCCCGCGCCCGACGCGCCCGCGACGAGCTCAGCCGACGGGGCGCTTTGCCCAGGGGAGTACGCGGTGGGCGCACAGGACGGTGTTGGCCCGTAGGGGCCCTCAGCGCCTGAACGAAGCTGAGACGCGACCGCTGGGGTGTAGCCCTGGCCCGCCACCTGGGTCGCCGCGAGCTCCTCGGCAGAGGCTGGCATCTGCGATGCGCGTAGCGCGTCCACCAGGGCTGCTCCGTCGGCAAGCCTTCGCTCGGGCTCCAACGCGAGGCACTGGCGTAGCCAACGTAGCTCGGGGCGCGTGTCGAGCTCCGCGAGCCAGGCGCCGGGCTCGGTCTTCATGCGGCGATAGGCGATCGCGTAGTCCGCCAGGTTCCGGGCGTTTTGAACGTTGCTCGGGTGCCCGGGGAGAAACATGCGCCACGCCATCACCCCAAACGCAAACACGTCCACCGTGGGCGCGTTCATGCTGCCCCCCCAGGAAGCGTCCAGGGTCTCTGGGGCCATGTATGACGGCGTTCCGACCACGTGCCCAGCTTGGGTCAGCTTGCGACCTCCTGTTGGGGCCAACGCGATCCCGAAGTCGATCAGCTTCACGTGTTGGGCGTTTGCTGGATCCTCCAGGAAACGCCCATCGACCAGGACGTTGTCGAGCTTCAGGTCCCGATGGACGATCTGACGCGCGTGGATGAACGCCAGCGCATCGGCAAGGTGCTGGAGCAGCAGTCGCCGCCTCCTCGCGTCGAATCGCGGGTCCGACAAGAGCCCACCCACCGACGTGCCCTCGACGTACGTAACGACGAGCCCTAGCACGCTCTCTTTCACATCCTCGAAGAGACCGTGGCAGGGCACGATGGACGGGTGGTCGAGCTGCGCCAGCTGATGAGCCTCCCGCCGCACGCGCTCGATTCCGTCGGGGCTGCCCTGCACGAGGTCCACCAGCTTCACGGCGCGCGGTGCCCCCGGGTCGAGCAGGTCCTTCACGCGCCAGACCGAGCCTTGACCGCCGGCCGCCAGCGGGGCCAACAGCTCGTAGCGATCGAGGCGCATTCCAGGGCGTAAGTGGTCCATTCGCGAGGCAGAGTGAGGGCCCGCGGAGGCGCGTACGAAGAACCGAGCCCGCCCACCGGGGCGCAAATTAAACCACGATTCGACGGCTCTTGGCTCAAACGCGCTGCTGGCAGGCCCGAGTCTACGCTGCAAAGTCGCGCGCCGGGGTGTAGGATTCGGCCGAAGTGGAGCCAGGCACTGCAGCGATGGTCGTCACCTGCCCCGCGTGCGGTAAGCATGTGGCCATCGGGCGTGGGCTCAGCGTTCCTCCGCCATGTGACGGATGTGGCGCGGATCTGAGCCACGCGCTGGGGGGCGTCGACGAGCGTACGGACCTCGACAGCCATACGCCTTTCGGGACCGCGGTGATGCGTCGTCCGGAGATCGCCGGAGGTGTCCCCTCGGAGGCGGACACCACCCGAATGGCCGATCCCCTCACCGAGAACCTCGAGCAGACGGCGGCCAGTCCCCGCTTCGAGCCGGTGACCCCACGAGCTCAGGTCGCGTCCCGGCTCGCCCTGGCGACCAGCGAACGCGATGGATCGGCGCGCACGCGCGAGGCATAGCGCATGACGTAGGCCACGCAGATCGCGAGGCCGCCCAACAGAAGGACCAGCCGCAGCGCAATACCATCCGTGAACGGGATGCCTGCCGCGTTAGACGCGATCACCGTGGCGAAGGG
>JAUILJ010001015.1 GCA_030433055.1 Polyangia bacterium | reverse complement strand
CGTCGAGCGCCGGCCCCCCTCGCGCCTCGACCACCAGTCGGCCCAGCGCGGGATCCAAAGGCAGCCCCGCCAGCTCGCGCCCCACTGCCGTGATGGCCCCCGCTCGGTCCAGCGCCCCCAGCTGCTCGAGCTCTCCTCGCGCCGCCTCGAGCGCATGCTCTGCAGGCGCGTCGACGAACGCCAGGTCCTCGACTCGGTGCCCCAAGCTCGCGGCCGTGAGCACCAGGGGAACCAAGCTTTCCCTGCGGATTTCAGGAGGCGTGATCGGCGCCAGCACCGCGGATGGCGACCACAAGCGAAACGCAACTCCTGGCCCCGTTCGCCCGGCTCGACCGGTACGCTGCTCGGCCGAGTCAGCAGCAATCGGCGCCAGAGTCAGGAAGCCTCGACCGGCATGGTAACGGGTGCGCCGCACGAGCCCGGAGTCGATGACGACTCCAACGCCAGGGATCGTCAGGCTGGTCTCCGCCACGTTCGTGGCCAAGACCAGCTTGCGCCGCTCGCTCGGCTCGAACACTCGTGCCTGCCGTTCGAGGCTGAGGCCACCATGAAGCTCGATCAGTTCGAACCCGAGCCCCTGGCACTCTGCTCCCACGCTCGCGATCTCCGCCTTGCCCGGCAAGAACACCAGGACGTCTCCTGGTAGCTCGGCGGCTCGAACCAGCGCATCACGTACCCGCGCTTCCAATCCTGCTCGATCGGGCAGCTCGGTGCGCCCCGGCAGGTACTCGACGCGCACCGGGAAGGCCCGCAGCGTGGCCTCGAGCAGCTCCGCGCCAAGCGACTCCGCGAGGCGCTCCGCCTGCAACGTGGCGCTCATCACCAGCAAATCCCGGTTCGTTTCCTTGCGGTATAAAGAGAGCAACAAATCAACGTCGAGACGGCGCTCGTGAAACTCGTCCAGGACCACGCTATCGAAGCCTGCGTACGCGCTCAGTTCATTCAGCACCATCCCGGGCGTTGCGAACAGCAGCCGAGTGTCAGGCCCGCGGCGGATGTCGTCGCGCACCGCATATCCCACCTCGCCGCCAAGCTTCCCGCGCGCCAGGCTCGCAACCCGGGTTGCCAGGCTGCGACAGGCCACTCGCCGAGGCTCGATCACCAGCACCGAGCCGGAAAACCAGCGCGGCACCTCCGTGCTCTTCCCCGTGCCCGTCGGCGCGCTCAGCACGAGGCGCGCGCCAGCGCCCTGGGCACGCGCGGACGCCAGGGCTGCCTCGAACTGCGGCCGCACGTCGTGGATCGGGAGCCGCACATCGGACACACCTTCTTCTTGCCTCACTCGCACGCGCGTCCGCAAGCTTGGGCACTCACATCCCGAGGTACTCGCAGGCACCACGAGCGCAGCCATCGCTTTGGGCTAACGTTCGGTCATGGCCTCCCCCATCGACGACCTCGTCGACCACCTGAAGACCTCGCTCCACGCCCAGCGCCGGGACGGCGCCGCGCGAGTCGAACGGATCCGGAACGCCGCAGACGCCTACCTCGCCGCCCTCGAACAGCAGATCGTCCGGGAGTTCTCGAGCAACCACGGCTTCGGGGCCGTCGCACCTGGGCTGAGCGCTCGCGAAGCCGCCGAGCGACTGCTCGCCGCAGTTCGAGAACTGCCTGAGCTGAAATCCGAGCCGAAGTTGCTGAAGGCAACCCACCCCGCTGCGGCGACTCCCGCCAAGGACCTGGCGCCAACCAAGCAGCCGAGTGACGCTGCGGCGCGTCTCACCCCCAAACGCAACAGCGGCACAGCAGAAGCCCCCACATCAGGCGCTGCTGGCATCGTCGCCCCTGCGAGGAGGCAGGCCCTCGACGCGCTCACCCTCCAGCGGCCGCTCGTCGTCGTCGGTCGCCTCGGCAAGAAGGACCGGCTGGATGCCCTGGCCTCCGAGCTGCCGCCTGAAGTCGAGTGGCTGGACACCAACCAACACGGGATGGCTGCCATCGGCAACCTGGACCGACGGATCAGAGAGCGGCGGGTGGGCGCGCTGGTGCTCGTCGAAGGCTCACTGAGCCACAAGCACACCGAGCCGCTCGTTAGTGCCGCGCGGCAACATGGTGTCGCCTTCGCCTACGCCAACAAGGGCGGCAAGCAATCGATCTTGCGCGCGCTCGATGACCTGGAGCGCCAGCTCTCCTCAGGCTGACGGAGCGGGTTCGTCACGCGGGCGGTTCAAGAAGTCCATCAGCGTCTTGACCAGCTCGTATGGCGGCGTGACCTCTGGAGCCTCGACAGAGTCCTTGTCATGCTCGAAGCGCAGTAGATCCATCTCGGCAAAGGCTGCCCGCACCCTGGGGGTGAGCAGCCCGAGGCGGCGCAGGTTCGGCACGATCTTCGAGAACATCATCTGCCGGAAGCCCTTCTGGATGGGCGTGTTCGCCATCCAGGGCACCCAGATGTCCGGGTCCCAGCCCAGGCGCTCGAACACCTGGCGATTCAGCAGGCGCGTGCGCAGCAGCCGGGTCGCCTCGATGACGAACTCTTCACGCTCCGCCAGTTCGCGCGCGCTCATCTCCTCGCGGTAAACCTTCTCCAGGCTCATCACGCCGAAGGCGACGTGTCGTGATTCGTCGGCCATGATGCGCGCGGTGATGTCCTGAATCAGCGGCTCTTTCTGCATCACCAGGCGCAGCGTGCC
>JAUILJ010000094.1 GCA_030433055.1 Polyangia bacterium | reverse complement strand
CCAGGCCGTGTGGTTTCGTGGTGGTGAACGGCTCGAAGACGCGATCTCGGATCTCTTCGGAGATGCCCGGGCCATCGTCGTCGACCACAATCTCCAGGTGGTGGTCGGCTGGCTGAACCGAGATGCTGACTCTGCCATCTCCGAGCGCTGCGGCGTCGATCGCGTTGGCCACGACGTTCACGATGGCTTGAGCCAAACGCGGAGGGTCGTGAGCGATTGAGAACGAGGGGAGTTCTGGGACATCGAGCTCCACTCCGCGCTCCTTTGCCCGTGGGCGCACCATGCGCAACGCCAGTCCGATGGTCTTCGCGATGGGAGCGCCTTCCAGATGGGCTCGCTCTCGCCGCGCAAAGCCGCACAGGTGTTGCACGAAGCTACCGATGCGTTCGGCCGCGATCTCCATATCTTCCGCTGCTTCTGCCAGGTCCTGATCGCTGATTTGCTCTGCGATCTGCGAGACGTAGCCGGTGCTGGCGCGGATCACCGCGAGCGGGTTGTTGATCTCGTGCGCCATGCTCGCGGCCATGCGGCCCACCGTCGCTAGTCGCTCCGCGTGTTCCAGTTCCCGCTCAAGTTTTCTCCGCGCGGTAACATCCAGGGAGACTTCTGCGAAGCGTAGCGCTGTGTACAGGGTCTGAGGAACTGGCGAGAGCGAGAGATGCACCACGACGTCGTGTCCCGTTTTGGTTCGCCGGCGCACCTCAGTGACCTGACGCTCGCGGCGAGCGAGCCGCTCCCCCACGGCCTCCCCTGGTTCGAGGACCTCGACGTTGCGACCGATGATCTCGCCGGCCTCGTAGCCATAGAGTGTCTCTGCCCCATGGTTCCACGAGAGCACGGTGCCATCTTCTGAGAGTCCTACGATCGCCTCGAAGCTGGACTGAACGAGGAGCGCGAGCTCGTCGACATGAGCCAGCAACGAGCGTCGCCCACGTTCCAGCTCTGCGAGCTCCACCTCTCGCGCCAGTAGCTCGGCGAACTGGGCCGCATCGAACGGCTTCGCCACCAGGGGCGCCATGACACGCGGCACGATGCTATCGGGATCCGCCATCAGATATGCGCGAACCCAGGGATGATCCTCCCGGAGCTGTTCTACCAGGTCGATGACTTCTGGCAGCTCCGTGTCCGCTACGAGCACCATCGGTGGGCTCAGCGCTACGTTGCGCCACGCCTCGTCGATGGTCGAAGCCCAAGCAGCGACGAGCCCTGCGCGCGACAGTGCTGAACACAGCGCCCGTGCGGCTTCCTCGTCATCCGATACGACCAGTACGCTCAAGTGGTTCGCCTCGTCAGTGTGAGCTCAGGTCGTCCAGCTTGGTTTTGGTTTCTTCTGCCCACTCGTCGAAGCTTCCGTCAGCAAACCAGCCCTGGAGTTCATCTACGGTTTCCGTAATTCGTTTCCGCGTGGTTGCATCTGACCTGCCCGCTCGGGTCAGTTTGAGTACCAACTCATCGATTGCTCGACGCACGACGTTGGCTATCCTCGCCTCCTTGCCCTGCGCGCTCGCGTTCTTGAGCAACGTCTCGATTAGCTCCAAGCTGTTTTCTTGGGTGAGCGTTACTGTGCTCTCGAGTTCCTTTGGGATACTGAGGTCCGAGCGGGTCGTCGTGCGTGCGCGCGACGTCAGAGTGTCCATGCGTACGACTTGTAGCAGCGCGGTCCCCACGGTCAGCACGTCGCCGGGTTGGACGCTCTTCACGCCTTTCACCAGCTCCCCGTTGACGCGGATGCCATTGGTGCTGTTGAGGTCCATCACCGTGAGCCCCTCGCTCGTGAGCCGCAGCGCGCAGTGCTCCCGAGAGACCAGATCGTCGCTGATCACGATGCTGCAGTAAGGGCTCCGACCCAGGATCGTTTCACCTCGCCGAATGGGAAACCGGGTTCCCTTGTATTTGACCCAGTAAGTGCTCACTGCCCCACACTGGAGAATAGCCAAGGGTAACGCTGATAGATATTGAAACCGGCTCCGCTGTTTTGACCGGAAAATGGGCTGAATAGTCTTCTCCACATTGAAACAGTGGCCAGGGCCGTCGGGCTCGCGGGGGCCGCGTGGGGGGAGGGAGAGCCGCGGTGATTGTGCGCCCCTCAATCTGCGAGTTCATACGCGCTCGGCGGTGTTCGCGCCGGGCGGTGTTCGCCCTGGGGCGGTGTTCGTGCCGGTCGCTGGGCGGTGTTCGTGCTGGGCGGTGTTCGTGCTGGGCGGTGTTCGCGCTGGGCGGTGTTCGCCGGCTGAGCCATGGGGTGGGCGTTAGCGGATGGGGTTTGCTGCGTCGCCTGTCCAGCTGAACAACCACGGCCTGCGGCGGCATGAGGTCGTGAGTTCGGCTGCGCCGGGGCAGCCAGGCTCGGTGAGCCACGGGGGTGAGTCAGGGCTGGTCTCCTTGCGCTGTGACTGCTAGAGCCCGCTAGCTCGAAAGTGCGCCCAGCCTCTGGAGGGGCCTCGCCGCCTCTCGAACACCCTTTGAATCGCCCGTGCCGACCGCTTCTTCCCGTTTCGCACCTGGCCCGGTCCCCGGCCCCGAGCGGGGAAGGCTGGGCGGCCCCGAACGGCGGTTCGGGAGTACCAACATGCCGCGATGGGTGGTCCATGGGCCTCCGGGGGGGCGAATTTCGAAGGAATCGCTCCAGAAATGTTGTTTGTCGCGCCTCCCGGGCGTGAATTCGGATACTCACCAGCTAGGCCCACTGGGGCCCGCCCACCACAAGGGACAGAAAGCATCTTGAACGCCATGGGACGCCGCAAGTCCCCAGACACAGACAAACCAGCCGCCTCCGGGCGGAGCGCGAGCGGCGCTGCTCAGCCGGATCGCTCGCGTCGGCGTCGCCGGGGCCGGGGCCGCGGCGCGGAATCGGAGCCCGAAGCGCGCTCCCAGCCCGCCGCGAAACCCGATCCGCAGCGGGATAGCGAACCTCCCTCCGCCCCCGAGCGCTACGAAATCGAGCTCGACCCAGACCTCATCGATCAAGACGCTGCATCATCGGACGACGTTTCCGGCTGGTTCATGTTTTGTTTTCCGGCGGAAAGATCATCGAGACGGCCACGTTTCGCAAGAACCCGCAGCCAGACGACAAGTCATCGGATGATCTGCTGATACGAGACGACAACGCGTTCGGTCAGGCACATGAGGACGCGGTCCGACGCGACTTCACCATCAATGGCCTGTTCTACGACCTCGAGACGAACGAGGTACTGGACTGGGTAGGCGGCATCCCGGATATTCGCGCGCGTACGGTTCGGACCATCGGGGATCCCGTGGTTCGTTTCCTTGAGGATCCTGTTAGGATCTTGCGGGCCATCAAGTTCTGCGCGCGCCTGGATCTGGGCATCGCTCCGGACGTCTACGATGCGATCGTTCAGTGCCGTGGCTCACTGGCGATGGCAGCTCGCCCTCGGCTGTTCGAGGAAGTGCTGCGTCTGATGCGCGGCGGCGCGAGCCATCGCTCGATCTGGCTGATGTGGGAGACCGGCGTGCTCGATGTGCTGCTGCCGGAGCTGGCGGCGTACCTTTCGGACACTCAGGAGTCCGACGGGAGCACCTGGGCGCTCTTCTCGGCCATCGATCGCGAGACCAAGGAGCGAGGTGAGGCATTCGACGATGTCGTGTTGTGGACGGCGCTGCTCCTGGAACCGATGCTGGAGGCCTGCGATGGGGCTTCGGATCGCGTTGATGCTGCGTTCGACTTCCTGGAACCAGTCGTCGATCGTCTGAACGTACCCAGACGGATCGCGGACGGTGTCCGTCGGATCGTCGCCATGATGCCCCGACTGCAGACAGGGCGCCCTGGGAGGTTCGCGCGCACGCCGCTCTACGAGTACGCAGCGGAGGTGGTAGCGCTGGTCGCCAGCGCCCGGGGCGTGGATACAAAGCCCAGCCGAGACGCAGCTCCCAAGCGCAAGCGGCGCCGCTGACACCGCTCCTCACCCCCAAACCTGCACTCGGCTACTTGGGGCGTAGACAAACGCGAAAGGGCGGCACCAAGTGGCACCGCCCTCCATCCGCGTGGAAACGAATCAGTTTACGTTGAGCTCGACGCGCAGCAGCTTGCGGCCGATGAACACGTAGTCGCCGTGCCCCAGGGTCGCTTCGGTCTTGATACGCACGTAGGTGCCGTTGCGAGAGTCGTGGTCGGTCAGCGTGAACTTGCCGCCCTCGTCACCCACCGTGCAGTGCTGGGCTGACATGTAGACGTCGCCGGGGAAGTTGAGGTCGCCGTTTTCGCGACCGATCTGCAAGGAGTTGCCTCGCGCGCAGACGGTCATTCCCGTGGCTCCACCCTCGAGCAGCTGGACCAAGCGGAAGGCGGTGGGGTGCTTGGGCGAGGAGTAGAAGAACGTGCCGTCACCGTCAGCGGCGTCGGCAGCCTTGGGCGTTGGGTCGAGACGGAACACCTGCTCACCAGCCAGGAAGGTGTCTCCCGCCGAGAGATCCACCGTGCCCCGGATGCGCAGGTAGACGCCGTTCAGCGAGCCCTCGTCGCGCACCACGAGCTTGCTGTCGCGGTAGAAGAAGTTCGCGTGTTTGGGCGAGATGAAGGGGTCGTCCGGGAACTCAAGCTGGCCGCTGCGACCGACGATGTGTTGTTCGAGCTTCAGGTGGTAGCTGAGCGCGTCCATTCCTTCCCCGCGGATCAAGATCAGGCGAGCCTTCTCTGGATCCTGCATCTCGCTGAAGAATTGGACCTGAAGCTTCAGGATTTCCGGCGGCACCTCGGCCCCGCAGCGACCGCAGAACTTGTGACCCGTCGGGACGGGGGTCATGCAGGACGTACACACGAAGTGCTTGGCTTGATCCATCAGTTCCTCCTCGGAGAGCCCAGCGAGCGGGTCGGCTGGCCGCGCAAGCTGGACGTTTCGCTCTGAGCCTCGCTCAACACTTGGCTGTTTGGAAAGATTTTCCGACCCATAAACGCCCAGACGGCGATCGGGCTCATCGTCGTCGAGCCCCGTTATATAAGGGCTGGTGGGTTCTTCGTGGATCGACCGCGCGGGTTGAGTCATGCGCCGTGGGTCTGGGGCTGCTTCACCACCGGCTGCCGCGCTCATCCCGCTCGAGCCCGAGGGGCGACCTGCCTCGATCGCGAGGTCGTTCCCACACTCGGCGCAGACCAGGGTGCCCACCGTGCTGTAGGTCTCGCATCGACCGCAGCAGATACCGATCTCCTGCGTCGAGAGTTCCGGCGCTGGGCTTCCCATCGAGTCCACGACAGTAGTACGAAACGCAGCGCCGCGTCAGTGGATGAAGGTCAGGCGATGCTTCACGTCAGAGAAGCCGTTCGCACCAGTGAGCCGGAAGAAGACCGTCTCCTTGCAGGTGGCGCGATCCACCTGCCCGAAGCGCCGTGAGTCGAAGGGGTAGAGCCGGTTGTCACTGACCAGGAACACCTTGCCTTCGGCGACCTTCTGCTCCGTGATGAGCTGGCTGCTTTGGGAGCGCCCGGCCGTGATGTTGCCCCGCATGTGGAGGTGACCGCCCAGGTCCTCCTCGTCACAGAACTGCTCCACCTGGTTTCCGCTGTTGGGGTCCTCGGTCTTGAACGTTCGGTCAGTGCACGCGCGCTCGGTACGCATCGGGCTGCCGTTCACCCAGATATCCTGGCCTTGGACGCGGATCGTGTCGTTGCTCTCCCCGACGATCCTCCCGATCACGACTTCGTTCGGGTCGGTGGGGTCCGGGCAAAGCACCAGATCTCCGAACCCGGGAGCGCTCAACCGCCACAAGAGGATGGTGTCGCCGGGACTGACGGAAGGAGTGATCGACGCCCCCAGCAGCGGATCGTTCTGGGGCACCGTCCACCAGCGAATCGCCGTGAGGCGAGCGATGCCGATGATCGCGCCCACGATGATCGCGGTCCAGATCAGAAACTTGGCGAACTTACGCATGCCCGATTGGGGATCATGTCACGCCAGCGAGTGTCGGGGCAAAGCTACTCAATCGCCGAGCTCGGTGCGGTCTCAGTGAGCTGAGCAACCTGCGACCGGTGGCAGCTCAGCCGCGCTCGCCCCGTCGCTGATCGCCCGCGCGTTGGCGAACAATCCGCGAAACGCGTCCAGTCGGGTGAACTCCGACAGGTTCACGGTCTGCTCGCTGCCATCCATCACGCTGCGGGACACGACACCGACCAACTCACCCTCGGTGTTGAGCGCGGGGCCTCCGGAGTCCCCCGGGCAGATTGACGCTTCGAGGGTGTAGCGGCTCTCCTTGACCTTGAGAACCCGACCTCCAGGGCGAGGCTTGCGATGAATAGCCTCCCCGCTGAGGCTGCAGCGCCCAAAGCCCACCGTGTGCAACTCTTCGCCGCTCTGGGGCACGTGGTCTAGCTCGGGATCCAAGGTCGTCATCCCGATGAGCTTTCGCTCCAGGACCAGGATCGCGATATCGCCTACCCCGGCACGGTGGCCGCACGGCGGGGTAACGACGGCGTCCACCCCAACTTCTCCCCAAGGAAGATAGTCCCCGCCGAGTTCAACTCTCAGCTCCTCGGGCTCGAGGTCTTTCTCAAGAATTTCCCCAGAGATATCTCGCTGCGCCACGCAGTGGTGCGCGGTGAGCACCAAGTCGTCTGCGATGAGGGTTCCGGTGCAGGTCGCGTTTTCTGCGACGACTCGCACGACGTAGTCATCGGCCTGCGCCAGCGCGAACGGCAGCTCAGGTGGCTCTGCGCGCCCCGGGTCTTCAGCCGCTGCAGGTGTGGGTTCTTTGACCGGCGCTTCGAACAGGCTGCTCACGCTGGCGCAGCCGGTACCCAGCAGGAGTATCGAGAGGAGCGGGAGAGATCGGTACACGGGAGCAAGCCTGGAGGTTGAGAGCGGGTGTTCGGGAGGTGTTCGCCCAACGGGCGCGAGTAGAGTGATTTGAACCGGCGCTAGTCTTCGAGGCGCCCCGTACGGGTTGCGCGGTACTGAGCCAGCGCGACACGAGTTGGCTGGGCCTCTGGATCGGTCACGCCAACGCGCATGAACTCGACCAGCAGCCGCTCCTGAGCCTTTCCGCGCGCAAACACAGTCGGAGTACAGCCCGCCTCTGCGCAGGTCGCGAGCACTGAGCGCTGGAGTGAGAGCGCTTGCTCGAACTCGCCCAGCTCGGTCAACGCCCTGACGCGCAGGCTGGCCACCGGGGGCTCGCTCTGGAGCTGCGGCGCAACCCAAGCCAGGCTGGCTTCGGCTTGCCCAGGCTGACCATGGGAGAGCAGCGTGTTCCCCAGCTCGAGCGCCGCGGCCGTGTCCTCTCGATTCTTGCCCAGCCGAGCCTCCAGGTCGGAGACCTCCGCGGGAAGGCTACCGGAGGGCCAGATGAGGCTGACCTGGCGGCTGCTCGTCGAGCCCGCCCACAGCACGGCGACGGTCAGCAACCCAACCAGCCACACGCTGGAATTGTCAGATCCCGTCATGAACCTGCAACGGACACCCGCACCTCCGAAAAGTTCCGACCCCGTTCGCTTTGACGGCTTGGGTCGGTTCTCGATCTTTTTTCAGCACACGCTGAGATCAGAATATTACGCCAACGGAGCAAAAAATGCTCCCCTGGGCCGCTGTCGGGTGCATATGCGAGCCTTCGAACCTTCAGGGCTTGGCGTGCAGGGCGAAGAAGTCGAAGACCACGCGACTCGCGTCGATGTCTCCGCTGACTCGACCCACTAGCCGCTCGGGCGCGTAAGGGCGCCCCCCGGGCCAGGTGTGTCCGCCACCTTCCACCCGATATAGCGCCGCGATCGTGCCCCCGGCACAGCCCTCTCGAGATTCGTACCAGACTCGGGTGCCGTCCGAGGGATCGGCATCGGGCAGTTGGCGGGGCGGAACGACCGTGGCGCACCCGTTCTGGCGCGCCCACCAGTCGAGGCTGGCCGGGGTGGAAAGTACGCGCCCCCGCGCCCCGAGGATCTGCCCACCCACATAGGGGACGATCGGATCCTTCGTGCCGTTCACCATCAGCACCGAGACCGCGCGCTTTGGCGCCGCATGCTCGTGAATCTCAGGCAGGCTCATCACCACCGCGGCCACGGCTCGCACTCGCTCAGAGCGTTCGACCGCCAGCGTCAGAGCCATCGCTCCCCCGTTGGAGGCCCCCAGGATGAACACTCGCTCGGGGTCGATGCCATAGCTCGCCTGGGCGTAGTCGATCAGTTGGGTGAGAAACCCGACGTCATCCACGCCGCCGAGCGCGCGTTCTTTGAACGGCCGATGGTCGTTCCAGCTCTTGGAGATCCCCTGCGGAATCACCAGCACCCAGCCGTGGGCATCTGCTTGTCGAGTCAGGCCGTAACGCGTCGCGCGGTTCAGCTGGGCTGCGGTTCCTCCGTTGCCGTGCAGGGCGATGACCAGCGGCACTGACTTGGCAGTCGAATGCCCCGGAGGAAGGTGAACGTAGAAGGTGCGGTCCCCGCCTGGAGTGCGCAACGAGTGCTTCGACAGCCCCCGAGTACACCACGCTTGCCATGCGACTAGCAGGATGGCCCCGAGCGCCAGCAGCCCGAGCCCGACGACCACCAGGCGCCACCACCACCTCTTGCGCAGCGGTGGGTCAGGCAAGGACCAGGTCATCTCGGTGCACGACCACCAAGTCCCGCGCCACGCTGCCGAAGAGCAGCTCGAGGTCGTGGGACTTTTGGCGCGCCGCGCGGGCGACGTCCAACGCCCCGAGGCGAGCGAGACCCCTGCCTACCTCTTTCCCGTCCAGGTCCACGATCGAGACGGCGTCGCCCGAGTTGAAGTGACCTCGGACACCCACGACGCCCACCGGCAGCAAGCTGCTCTTGCCACCCAGCAGCGCCTTGGCCGCGCCAGCGTCCACCACGACGGTGCCCCGCGGCTTCAGGGTGTAGGCGATCCAGTGCTGGCGCGCGCGCAGCACCCCTTCCACCGGGTGCACCAGGGTCCCCACGTCTTCCCCCGCGAGGAGCCGAGAAATGACACGTGGTTCCGCTGCGCTCGCGATGACCACCCACGCACCAGATCGGCTTGCCTTCCTTGCGGAATCAACTTTCGACATGATGCCGCCGCTGCCCACCGCGCTGGTGCTGCCGTGGTCGGGCACGGCGAAGTCGGCGGGCAGCTCCGAGAGCCTCACTCCCGAGCCGTCGAGTACGCCCTGGACATCGGTGAGCAGAATCAAGGCCTCCGCGGCGACCAGTGGCACCACCATCGCGGCGAGCTGGTCATTGTCGCCAAAGCGGATCTCGTCGGTGGAGACCGTGTCGTTCTCGTTGACGATGGGTAGCGCGCCCACGTCCAGCAGCTCAGCCAGTGCGTTGCGTGCGTTGTTCAGTCGCTCACGGTCGGCGAGGTCGGCGTGAGTGAGCAGAACCTGTGCCGGAATCATCCCGCACTGGGCGCAGGCCTCTTCGTAGCGACGCATCAGCACGGACTGACCTGCCGCGGCCGCCGCCTGCAGCTTGCTCATCTCGCGGGGCCGTGTCGCGTAGCCCAGGCGCTCGCACCCGAGGGCGATGGCGCCGCTGGAGACGAGGACGAAGCGCCGATCGCTGCTCTCCGGTGCCCGGCTGGCTTCTGTCAGCTGTGCGATCAGATTGGCGGGCAAGCCCGGATCGCTCGACAGGGCGCGCGAGCCGACCTTGACCACCACGCGGCGTGCATTCTGAAGTGCGGAGCGGGCGGTTGCCATCGGGCGGCTGCTATAGCACGGCGCATTGCCGCTCGCGTTCCTAGCTTCGGGGCTCGCTCAAGGGCTTGATCAGCTGCAGGTCGAGCACTGGTGTCTCGGTCTCCACCGCGGCAGAAATCAGGTCCCGTCGGTTGCTGGCCTGCATGCGCCAGCTACTCGCGCGCCTGGGCTCTCTTGGGTCAGCCGTGCTCTCCAGTACGACACCTCGCGCTCGCAGGGCGCGAGACAAGCGCTCTCCGTCTCCCGCGACCCGAACGAGGCACAGCGCGCTCCCACGAGCGAGTTCCGCCGCGGGTCCCGCCCCGAGCAGATGCCCATACTGCAGCCAGACGACATCGCCGGTCGAAGCCAAGTCGTGCTGGGCCGCGCTCAACAGCCGCTCACAGGTCCAGACCAGACGGGGCGCGCCGTCGCCAGCGCACGTTGCCTCGATGCGTTCTCGAAGCCACGCCGCTCGCAGGTCGTCCAGTCCGTCCAGTGGCTGCTCCAACACGATCAACCCTGGACCCGTGATCGCGGCCAACGCGAGGCTCACCGCGCACCGCTCCGCTGGCTCCAAGGCGGCTGGCGTGGTGCGAGCAAACTGACTCAGGCCGAGGGAGGCGAGCGTGTGCTTGGCCACGCGCGAGCCGTGGGGAATGCCGAACAACTCAGCTACGAAGCGTAGGCTCGCCAGTACGGGTTCATCGTCCAGCAGCCAGCTGTCCTTGGGGACCAGTCGCACGCCATGACCGAGCGCCTGGGATGGAGGCTCTCCAAGGAGCGACAGGTCGCCGCTGGAGATCTCGGCTTCTCCCAGGAGCAACCTCGGGACGAAGCCCCCATCCCCGACCAGCGCGACCCGAGGCGCATGAGTCCGGAACGAGACCCCTTCTACCAGCACGGCACCGCCACGCCGGACGGTCAGCTGGCGAGCCTCGAGCGTGGGCAGCTCGCCGGATGTCTCGGTTTCCTCAGGGAAACCGGCCCCTTGAACACGAGCCTCGGGGAACCCAGCTGGGGCGTTCTCGTCGGTCATGGCTTCACGGGGGCCATTTCCAACAGCATGAGCGGCTTGTCACTCTGGTAGACCATGAAGGGCCCCAGGGCCTTGATCATGCCGCTGATCTGCTGCGGAATGCTGATCTTCGCGTCGGCACGCAGGCCTTCGATGCCGAGCAACTGACCCAGCAACGAGGTCTGAATCTCCGGTAGCTCCACGATCGGGGCGTCCTCGCTCAATCCAGCCTGTTTGCGTACGTACTCGAGCGCCTGACGAATGCCGCCGAGCTCGTCTACGAGCTTGCGATCCTTGGCCTGCTCTCCGGTCCACACGCGACCGCGACCGACCTGATCGACCTGCGCCTTGCTCAGGGGGCGTCCGGCGGCTACCCGCGTGATGAAGGTGTCGTAGAACTGCCCGACCTTCTTATCCAGCTCCTTGCGCTCGGCGTCGGTGAACGGCCGATACAGCGACTCAGCGTCGGCTTTGGGCGCCGTCTTGTAGGTGGTGACGTTCACGCCGATCTTCTCCAGCAGCCCAGACACGTCCGCCTTGCCGTAGAACACCCCAATGCTGCCGGTGATGGTCGCTGGGTTGGCGAAGATGCGATCGCCAGGTGCGGAGATGTAGTAGCCCGCGCTGGCAGCGTAGCTCCCCATGCTCACCACCAGTGGCTTGGCTTTCGCGGTCAGCTGGACCTGGCGCCAGATCACGTCTGCTGCCATTGCGGAGCCCCCGGGCGTTTCCACGCGGAGAATGACGGCGCCGATTCGAGGGTCCTCACGGGCGTCCTTGAGCGCCTCGGCGATGGTATAAGAACCCGCGAGCTTCATGCCCAGGAACGGGATGTTGCTGCTGCGTCCGTCGATCATGTCGCCGTCGACGTAGACCACTGCCACGGCCTTCTCGCGCCCAAACTTCTTGGCAGCGCGGGGGCCCAATACGTCCTCGTCCACCACCAAGGTGTCGCGGCCGATCATCGTGCGTACGGAGTCTTCCAGCTCGTCATCGAAGGCGACGCCGTCGACGAACTTTGCCTGCTGGGCTTCCGAGGCGATGAACGGACCTTTCGCGATGTTCGTGCGGACCTCCGCCGGGGTCATCCTGCGACCCGAAGCGACGCCCTCGACGAGCTGGCGCTCCAGCTGCTGCAGCATGTCGATGCGGTCCGCTTTGGCCACCTTCGAGGGGCCAGTGCGCGTGAGCCGCTCAGGTGCGCTCTTGTGAGGCCCTATGCGCACAAAATCCGCACGGATACCTAGCTTGCTGAGTAGCCCCGCGAAATACATCGACTGGCTCTTCAGCCCGGCGAAGCGCAAGCCCCCAGCGGGGTTCACCAAGATCTTGGTCGCCGCGGAGCAGAGGTAGAGCGCCATGCCGCCGTTGTCCTCGAGGTGGCACAGCACCTTCTTGCCGTGTCGCCGGAGGTTGTGGATCGCGTCTCGGAACTCCTGAACGTGTGCGAAGCTATCGGATGGATCCGTGCGGAGCTCCAAGAGCACCGCGTCGACGGCGTCCTCTTTTGCCATCTTCCAGAGCCGCCGCATCATGCGCAGGTGTTCTCGCGGACTTGGCGTGCTCTCGATACGGACGCGCACTGCATAGCGTGGCGCCTCACCCCCGACCGGCTCGCGGAACCCACGAATGGCTACCTCGAGGGTTGGGTTGGTGAAGCTATCCTCGGCGCCCAGCGCGTTGCCCCCGACCACACCGCCTGTGAACTCGGTGCTGCCGGCCGGGTTCGAGTTGTAGAGTGAGAGGGCCAAGTTGGCGATGTAGTCTGGCTCACTCCGGTCCAGGTGATGCATCGTCACGCCACCGGTCAGCCTACCAAGCGGCGCGATGTCGAGACCAATGGTTCCGCGGGGCACCCAGTCGTCGGTGTCCTGGATGTACTTCGCTTCCAAGCCGAGCTCGAACGTTCGCTCTCCGGTCGGCCGCAGCGCCACGCCGATGTCGTAGCTGGGCGAGCGGCTGCCTCCCGCCTGGTTGCGCGGTCCGTTGAGGTCGTTGCCCACGAAAGAGAGGCCCAGCGCAGGCGCGGGGCGAGAACTCATCGCGACCGTGTACGAAGCCAGTCGATCGTGGATCGCGGAGTCCGAATAGGAGCGCTGGAGCGAGAAGCCCAGCGAGAACGCCTCGCTGCTGCTCAGGGCGAGCCCCCAGGTGACGAACTGATAGTTGCCGGGCTTCGCTGACGCTTCCGGGGGATCAACCACGTCGACCCGCAGGCCTGTCGACAGATTCAGGAACAGCGGAGTCGCGAAGGAAAACGCGTGCCCTTGCCAGGGAACCAGCAGGTCATCGTCGAGGAAAATTGCGCTCCAGCGCAGCTCCCCCGACTGCATGAAACCGATGTTCGCCGGGTTCAGCGCGAGGGCGGTGCTGTCGTCGGTGCCGGCCACGCTGCGGCCCAGCACTGGTAGCCGCTGAGTTCCTGTATCCGTGGGTACCTGGGCGGAAGCTGTCTGGCTCCAACCAAGGGTGACGATCGCGCTCGTGAGGGCGATGGTGCGAAGCTTCGCGCCTGCGAGGCTGCGAACGAAGGTTGGAGTCATGCGCTCAAAATCTCCCGGGAAGTGGCGACGTCTCGGATTTCCCCACGGCGACGCTCGAGCTCCGCGGTGTCCTTGACGGGTAAGAAGCGTGACGCGGCACCTTCGCGGGGCACGCGCACGAACTGAGTGTCCAGGTGGCTGGTGATCTCGCCCAGCAGGCGCTCGAACTGCAGGAAGCGCGCCTCACCGTGCTGCTTGGTCACCGTGAAGTAAGTCCAGGGCATCTTCAGGTCGAGCAGGGCCTGTGCGTCCACCCAGAACGTGTTCGTGTTGAAGACGCGGACGCTCGTCGGGTCGAAGCCTTCGGGGAGGCGAAACTCCTCCAAGATCACGGGTCGCCCATCGAGCCGCGCGGGGATGCCGCCGCGGTCGGTGCCGACTTTGTCCACGACCTCACAGCTGATGGGCTTGCCGTGGGTGAGGTGCCAGCCAATGAGCAGAGGATCTAGCGTCGCGCCCAGATTGTCGACGTTGGTTATCAGCACGAGCTTCCCACCGCCTGCGACGAACTTCTCCAGCAGGCCGCTGCGAGCGAGCGCTTCGGGGAGGTCACCGTGCCCGGGGGCGTGAGGCTGAGCGTTGCCCGATTCCCCGCGGAATAGAGTTCCGTCTGGGCTCAGGCGCAACGACAGGTTCTGAGAGAAGGTGGCCACGTTGCCCGTGTCGGGGCGTTCTGCGAGGGCTTGCTTCAAGCCGGCGTCGGTCGCATCGCTGGTCATCAACCACAGCGGGCAGCCGTGACCGACCCGCTGCACCTCGCGTAGCCTGAGGTCGAGGAAGCTGTGACCATCGACTGCCTCGACGAGGGCCTTGATCACACCACCCATGCGAGTCGCCATGCCTCCGGCGAGCACGATCAGCGCGCACTGACCCGCGCGCAGCACCTCTGCCCCTCTGGCGATCAGCGCTCGGCGCTGTTCTGGTTCTTCAGGTAGATCCAGCACGTCCGCTGCCCTTGGCGCTTCTACGATCCCCTTGACGCGGTTGTCCGGCTCGCGTCCCACGCTCTGCTCGGCGAGCGCCAGGAACCACTCGGGGTCGAACGCGTGCATCTCCGAGGCGAAGCGGACGGCGCCGTTGCGGCGCGCTGGCCGCGCTCCGCCAGGGGCATGAACTGGTAGATCG
>JAUILJ010001014.1 GCA_030433055.1 Polyangia bacterium | reverse complement strand
CCCCGCCGCCTCAGCGTTACGTCCAGCGCGATACGCGGCCATGGCAGCTCTGAACTCCACCGCCGCGGCGTCTGGCTTCGGGGTGCTCGAGCTCGAGGGAGCGGGCTCGGTGCGCTTCGCTACTGACGGCGCAGGCTCATCCTCGGCGACCGGCTCGCTCGGCACCCGGGGTACGGATGCCGCCTCATTCGATACCGCGGGCAGGGCAGTGGCGACCCAGGCCGCTTCCGGACGGATGATGATCGGCGCTCGATCCCGCAGCCTGAGCAACACCGCCCCCTCCTCGACGACGACCCGCTGCGTCCGCCCGCCCTGGACCTCCACGCTGAACACGGTGCCGATGTCCTCCAGGTCGCCGTCCGGAAGCACCACGCGCAACGGCCCAACGCTGGGCGACCGGGCGACGCGAATGCGCAGCTCACCCTGCTTCAGGACCACCAGATCCCGCTGGGGGCCGCTCTCTCGCGACCACTGGGCGGCGCCACCCGGCTCGATCTGTGTGGTATCCAACGAAGCCGGTTGCTCGGCCCCCTTCGGCCAAGCGAGCACCACCACCAGCGCTGCGAGGGCAGGCGCCAACGCCAGCAACCATTTCCGCGAGGCACTTTTGGACGAACGATCCTCGACCAGCGCGCGGTTGAACGCCGCGAGCAGACGCACCCGCTCGCGGCGCGCCTGGAGCTCGTCGACCACCCGCCCGTCGGTGCGCAACGCCCGGGCGAGGCGCTCGAACGCCTGCTGCTCATCGGCGCACGCCTGGCAGCCGCCCAGGTGACGCTCGAAGTCGCGGCGCTCCTTGCCCGCCAGACGACCGTCGCGCAGTGCCTCCACCTCGAACAGCCGCGGACACGCGGGCGCTTTCATGGCGAAGCCTCGGCCTGAAAGAACTGCCGGAGCTCGCGGCGCGCAGCGTGCAGTCGCGTCCACACGGTGCCTACTGGGATCTGCAGCAAGCTGGCAATCTCCGGGCAGCTCATCCCCTCGACCTCAGCCAGCAGCAGTGTCGTGCGCTTGGCTTCGCTGAGGCGCGCCAACGCGCGGTCCAGATCCGTGCGGGCCTCGACGCGGCGATGAGTGCGCTGGTGGGCCGCCTTGAGCACGCCCACGGACGCGAGCACCGTGAACCAGCGCCCAAGCGCCGTGCGCCGGCGCCGCACGAGTTGGGCAGCGATCCCCATCAGCCACGGGCGACACACGGCGCGTCCGTCATAGCGCTCCGCGCACTGGGCCGCAGTCATGAACGTGTTGTGGACTAGGTCATCCACGTCGGATGCATCGGAAGTGGCCTGCACCAGGAAGCGGCGGACAGGGGCGCGATAGCGGTCGTAGAGTTCTCCCAGCGCGCTCAGTTCGCCCTGCGCCACACGAGCGAGCAGCTCGGGATCCGAAGCCGGCTCCGCTTGCGGGAGACGCTTGTGCATCATGGCTGCCCCACCACGGCCCCGACGGCCACGCCGAACATCCAGGGCGGCAATTGGTGCTCCGCGGAATCGGCCGCGAAGCCTGCCTCGCCTTCGAATCCAACGAATCCACGCAGCGCCGATCGAGAGTTCCAGGTCAGGTGGCTCGCCAGAATCACCCGTGGCACGACGAACGTCGTCGACTCCTCGCTGCGCCCACTTGCGGGTCCGGCATGGCCGCTGACATTCGTGGAGCCCGCCTCCAAGGAGAGCGCAGGACCAGCGAGTACATCGAGCGCCCAGGTCCCCAACTCGAAGCGGCGCCCTCCGAGTGCCCCAAGCTCCAGCGTACCGAAGGAGTCTCCATACTCAGGCGAAGGGTTCCACGCGTACTCGGTGACGCGGCCTTGAAAGCCCACCAACCAGCGCGAAGCGTTCACCAGGCCCAAGAGCCCCAGGCTCAGGCTCGAGTAGTCACTCATGCCCACGCGGGCGCTGGTCACCGCGCCCAGTTCCAAGCCCAGCCCCGACTGGATCCGTGACCCACCCGAGTCACGGAGCGACGGCACATTCGTTCCCGCAGGGAAACGCGAAGGCTCCCCAGTCAACGACGGTTCGGGCGAGAGCGGCGCCGCGGTCGCCTCGGGTCGAGGATCCCTCGGAGCCGTCGCTGAATCCAGGGGCCGCGGTTCTGTGGTGGTCGCAGGCTCGAGCGCGGCATCGGGCTGGGTCGAACCGCCAAGCAGCGCCTCGGAGCTCGTGGGCACACCGAGCAACGCCTCCAGAGTTGGCACCACATCCACCGCCCGGAGTCCGCTGCGTACCGCGGAGCGCCCATCGGCCAACAGGACCTCCAGCGTGATCCCCTCGCCCGCCACGGACAGCTCGATCCGCGCGCACGCGTCGAGCTCAGGGCGATTGCTCAGCGCCGCCTGGGTCTCTCGAAGCAGCGCGGGCCAACGGCGCTGCACGGCAGCATCCGCCGAGAAGCTCAAGCCGCAGCTCCGGGGCTCGGCAGCCGCAGAGCCGCAGAGGGCAGCCAGCAGCGCGCCCAGCAGCAGGCAGCCGGAGATCTGGGGCACACGACAGCTCACGCTCCTTGTTCTCACGAGTCCGCTGGATCCTTCATGGGGCGCTGCGTCTTTTTGTGCTTTTTCACCAGGCGCACACCGAGCGCGCGGCTGGGCGCGCGTCAAAAGGCCGCCTCGACTCCCAGGCTTGGGAGCACCAG
>JAUILJ010001013.1 GCA_030433055.1 Polyangia bacterium | reverse complement strand
CGCGAACCGCAGGTGATCTCCGGAGATTTCTTGCGTGATGAGCTGCGCCAACAAGAAATCATCAGCGGCCTTCAACTCCATGCGTCCGCCCATCAGGCCCGTCGCGAGGCTCAGCAAGATCTCCCACTCGTCGAGCGCGCCCTCGGCTCGCTGCAATGCAGGAGGCGAGTACTTCGCGATATTCCTCACGGATAGTTGGTAGAACGCCAGATCGTAAGACTCGCGCTCCAGCGGCGGTGGAGGCGGAAGAATCACATCCGCGTGGCGAGTCGTCTCGTTCAAGTAGATGTCCACTGACACCATGAACTCGAGAGAGGAGAATGCCTCCTCGAGCCGTGACGACCCCGGCGCACTCAGCAGCGGATTTCCCGCGATCGTCAGCATGCCACGCACCCGCTGGGGTTCCTCCGCGTCGAGGATTTCCTCAGCGAGCGCCGACACCGGGAGCTCACCGAATGCCTCCCACAGGCCTCGGACGCTGGTCTTCCAACGCCCGAACTTCGTGCCTCAACCAGGCCCAGGCACGCTCTCTCGATTCCCTCCGCGATTCGCCGCTGGCTCTGGGAACATCACCCCCCCTTCACGGTCGAGGTTGCCCGTGACGAGGTTCAAGACATCCACCGCCCAGCTGGTGAGCGTGCCGAACTCTTGGCAGGTCGTTCCGATCCGACCGTAGCAAGCCGCCGCCTTGGCCTCGGCGAACTCGCGCGCCACGCGAACTATCGTATCCTCCGGGATACCGGAAAACCCGGAGACGCGCTTCGGCGTGAACGCTGCGACGACTCGCTCCACGTCGCTTAGCCCTAGGGTCGAATCCGCCAGGCGCCCTAGCTTCGCGCCACCGCCCGACAGCACCACGTTGACCAACGCGAGCAAGAACGCGGCGTCCGCGCCGGGACGAATGGCCACGTGCTCATCCGCCTCAGCGCACGTTTCCGTACGGCGCGGGTCCACCACCACGACCTTACCTCCGCGCTCTCTGATCCCACGCAGGCGAGACTTCACATCTGGCGCCGTCATCAGGCTGCCATTGCTAACCAGCGGGTTCGCGCCCAGCACGAGCAAGTACTGTGTGCGGTCGAGATCCGGGATGGGCACGGTGAGCGCGCCGCCGAACATCAACCCGCAGCTGACCATCTTTGGTAGCTGGTCCGCAGAACTCGCGCTGTAGCGATGCTTGGTTTGCAGCGCCTTGGTCAGCACGGGACCGTAGATCATCGCGTGCAGACTGTGCGCGTTGGGGTTGCCCGCATAGGTCGCCACGGAGTCATTACCGTGACTCTGACGCACGCGATTGAGTCCGGTGATAGCGAAGTCGAGCGCCTCCTCCCACGTTGCCTCACGGAAACTGCCCCCACCAGGGTCCCGGACCAAAGGCTTGCGCAGGCGGTCAGGGTCTTCCTGGATCGCCTTCATGCCGTACGCCTTGGGGCAGATGTAGCCCCGTGAGAACGGATCGGCGGGGTCCCCAGCCACGCGAGTGACTCGCCCCTCTTCCACGTCTACGGCGATCCCGCAGGTCGCCTCGCAAAGCGTGCACACTCGATAGGTCGTGGTCTTCACATTCTCTCCGTCTGTGCTTCGAGCAGGAAGCATAACACCCGCTAGGGCTGTGCAGCGCTTCCCCGGCGAGCGAGGTGTTGGCGCGCGAGCTCGAGGTCTGCCTCGACGTCGATACCGGGCGGTGGAGCCTCGTCGACTACCACGACACGTATCGCCAAGGAGTGCTCGAGCGCGCGTAGTTGCTCCAACGACTCGGCTCGCTCCGCCGGTGTGGGCTCCAGGGCGGCGAGCCCTTTCAACGCGCCCACTCGATAGGCGTACACGCCAACATGGCGCAGGTAACCTGCCTTCGACTGTTCGGCCTGCATCTGCCCTCGCACCCAGGGGATCGGCGCACGGCTGAAGTACAACGCGTTGCCGTTGGTCGCGCAAACGACCTTCACGCAGTGCTCATTCAGCACCTCCGCGTGATCTCGGATCGGGCAAGCCAGCGTGGACACCGCGAGCGTGGCGTCGGCGTGCAGCGGTTCGACCAATTTGCGAAAGTGCTCCGACGGGAAGAATGGCTCGTCCACCTGGAGATTGATGACCACGTCTCCATCGGGCCAGCCTTGATCGCTCGAGACGTACGCGGCGCGGTCAGTGCCCGACGGGAGATCCGCCGGTGTCATCACGTACCGGCCACCGAAGCTCTGAACGCTCGCAGCAACTCGCGGGTCGTCTACCGCCACCAACACCTCGTACCCGCCGCGCTCCGCCGCCGCATGAGTGCGTTGAACCAATGGCTGACCGCCTAGGTCCAGCAACGGCTTGCTCGGTAATCCTGTCGCAGGCCGCGCCAGCAAACGGGAATGCTTCGGACAAGGCGCTGCAAAGTTCCGGGTCGAGTTCCTTTTGTAGCCGCGGTAAATCTTCAGCCGTTGGTTTTGCTGGCGCGTCCGCATCGTTGTCGCCGAGGACGACCCCGCGTCGCAGACCGTGCTGGTCCGCCTGCTCGACAAGCTGGGCTACCGCGTGGCGTGCATCGTGGCCAACGGCGCCGAACTGCTGGAGCGGTGCCGCGCGGAGCGGTTCGACGTGGTGCTGGCCGACCTGGACATGCCGCGGATGGACGGGCTCGAGGCCGCCG
>JAUILJ010001012.1 GCA_030433055.1 Polyangia bacterium | reverse complement strand
GCCATCGATCCTCGGCCACGATCTCGACCGAGCGCGGGGCGTCGACGACGCCGAACCCCGTCGCCCAGTCCGGGCCGACGTGGTACCGGACCGCCACGCCCGTGTCCTTGTTCGGGAAGCTCCTCCCCGGCGCCGGGTCCGATTCCGACACGGCGTCGCGCGCCGCCGCGACGAGGATCGCCTTGTAGGTCGCGTTGTCCAGAGGCCAACCGGCGGGCTGCGCGCCCTGACTCTGATAGCGTTCGGCCATCAGCGCGATGGTGCCAGTCACCGCGGGGGCAGCCGAAGACGTCCCAGCGAACAGGCCGCTTTGCCCATCTCGGTAGTAGCGGCTCCACTCGCCTGGTTCCGTCTCGTAGCTCTCCCCATCGTTCTTCACCGCCTTCCAGCCACCGGGAGCGACCAAATCGGGCTTGATGCGTCCGTCGTAGGTCGGGCCCAGGGCGGAGTAGCGCTGGAGCGCCCCGTTGCTGGCGCGCGACGCCCCGACCAAGATGGGGTTCTTGGCCTGCAGGTTCACGCTGAAGTAGCCGCGCTGCGTGCAACCCGGCTCGCACGTCTCACCGCAGTTTCCTGCGCTGAACACCACCACCGCTTCGCTGGTTTGAGTGCCATTTCCCGCCGCAGTGGGTCGGTTGATCACTTCATCGATGAAGTGACTCGTGGTGTACGCGCTACCGTCCCCCGAGTGGGAGTGGTTCTCCACCAGCATGCCGGATGCTTGGCCCTCGACCACCTGGGTGATGTCCCATCCGAGGTCGAAGTCCAACAAGGCTGCGCTGGGCGCGACCCCCCGTTGTAAGAAGGGAGCCGAGCCCTCCAGCGCGCTGTTTGCGCCGTTGCCCGCGATGATGCTGGCCACGGCCGTGCCGTGCGATCGACAGAACTCGCCCTGCAGGCACGATGAGGTGTCGTCGTGTGGCCGCTGACTGGGGTCGACCACCGCGTTCACGTATCCCTCGGGATCCGCACCAGGGAACTCGTGAGGCGCTGGGTTCAGCACCCGGCTCTGACCTGTGTCGGGATCTTGCAGGTCGTTCGCCGTGTCGTCGATGACGCTATCGAACACCCCAACGACGACGCCCTCACCGGAAACGCCGGAGTAAGCCGCCTCCCCTTCGACGACCTCCAGCCCCTGAGGGATGTCTGCCCCCATGCTCGCCCGACTGCGCCAGGAGTGAGGCACGGCCTGATTCGCGACGCGGATGAGCAACACCCGCGGCTCGTCCAGCAGGTGTTCGATCGCCGCGCGTTCTCCCTCGACGGCCCAGCCGTGGAGGGACAACTTGGGCTCACCGCGTAGCCCGAATGCCCTCAACAGTTCCCGGATCGCTTCCTCGCCCACGTCGCGCTGGAAGCTCACCATCACTCTGCTGCGGCCGCCTCCGAGCGTGCCCAAGCGAGGGCCGCTGCGATCGCTGCGAGTAAGAGGCGTCGGGTCGTCCACCAGCGCGGCCAAGTCCCGGGAAGCCAGCGCGCTGCCGCTACTTGCGACCCACCAGCCAGCGTTTAGAGGCTGCAGCAGCCGTACGTCGTGGTGCGCGAGCTCGCGCCGCGCCGCAGCTGTCACTTGGCTCCTGGGTCGCACACGCCAATAGCTGCGCTCGCCGCTCCGCGACGATGGTTGCGAGAGTGCACTACTCGCGGCGGGTGATTCGTCGCTGACCGGCCCCGGGCCCGAGCCGCAGCCCACCAGGCCGAGCGCCGCGCTGGAAGAGAGCAGAACGAAGGTCCGGAATCCAACAATTTGTTTCATCACGGAACCGAAGTGCAATCAGCGTACCGGTGTTGAACTTGACACTCGGCGCCAGGCGCTCGGCATTCTACCCGTGGAAACACTGACCCCGTGGCAGTTCCACTACGGAAACACGCCATGACATGCAGCCACGAGACCTCCCGACAGTCGAACGACTGTCGCAGGTCACTGCGTGACCGCCCTTGCGGGGCGCTGGGACATCCGTGGAGATCGGCTAGCCCAGATCGAGCGGCCCCGTCCCATCGTCACCAAAATCCGCCGCGGAAACGCCCATGCCCTGGGCGAGACGCTGAAACAGGTTCGCGACGGGTTCCTTGTTCGCGAACTTGACGTGGCGCCCGGTGGGCAGATCACCGCCGAGGCCTCCCGCTACGAGGATCGGCATGTTGAAATGGGAGTGACTGTTACCGTCTTCGATCTCGCTCGAGAAGAAGATCGCGCTGTTGTCGAGAATGCTCTTGCCCCCTTCGTCGATGGCATCCAGCCGCTCGAGCAGGTACGCGAGCTGGCTCACTTCCCAGGTGTCGATCGCGGTGAGTTTGTCGAAGTTCTCCTGCAGGTCCTGGTGATGGGAGATCTGGTGATGAGCCCCGGAGACACCGATGAACTCGTAGGACCGCCCGCTGCCCGCGTTGCCCAGCATGAAGCTCACGACGCGAGTCACGTCACACTGGAATGCCATCACGGTGAGGTCGAGCATCAGCTTGACGTGCTCGGGGAAGGTGTAGTTGTCCCCTGGGCGCTCGATCGGATCACAGCTCAGCTCGGTGGCGTCCTGCACCCGCTGCTCCAGCGCGCGCACGCCGGTCAGGTACTCGTCGAGCTTGCGGCGGTCCTCGGACGAGAGTCCCCGCGACAAGCGCTTCGCGTCGCGGGCG
>JAUILJ010001011.1 GCA_030433055.1 Polyangia bacterium | reverse complement strand
GGAGTGTATGGGCGGAAGGTGGGTTCCACGCTTCGAGGACCCCGGCACGAGCAATCCTCCAGCCCCTTGCCCGGCGGAAAAACCATCACCTGGGGCCAGTTGCGCGGAGGACAGCAACCCGTTCGGAACGCCGACCTGCGGCTACTTCTGCCCCAACGGGAAAGACTGGACCGTGGGCGCGTGCTTCTTCCCTGACGAGCCGGTCTGGGCCTTCGACGGCGCGTGTGAGGGTGACTGTTCCAACTCCAGCCTGCTGGAGTATGTACAGAACCGAAAGTTCTGTAGTACGGCCGATGAATGCCAAGCGGTGCAGACGAGCGGCTGTTCCACCATCGTCGACCACTGCTCCGGCACGCTCTACGTGAACATGGGCGCGGATCCGGCCGAGATTCTTCGCCTGGACGAGGCGCTCAGCCAGTGCCAGCAAACGGGCGGCTGCGCCACGTGCTCTGACGCCCCACCAGCGGCCGCCTGCATCGACGGGCAGTGCGCGCCGCAGGTGACCGACTAGCTTCACTGCTCGCGTTCTTCCGCAGGCGCCCGCCGACGCAAGCGCTCCTGCTAACCTGTTCCCCAGGAGCTTGGTGTGGCCGTAGGGATCCGAAGAACGCTGAACAAGTTGCGCGTCCCGTTCGTCGTCACGACCGCCGCAGCAGCCGTGGCGTGCGGTGGATCTGCTGACGGTGGAGGTAGCGCCGGGGCGTCTGGGCATGGCGGGTCCGTCTCGATGGGCGGCTCTGCGCCCAGCGGTGGCAGCGGTGCGATGGGCGGTGCGACAGCGGGGAAGGGAGCGAGTGGTGGGGCTGACACCTTCGGCGGCAGCGGCGGGTTCGGCGCGTTCGGGGGCAGCGCTGGCTACGGCGGGAGCTCTGTCGGCGGGGGTTCTGGTGAGTGCCCGGCGGCTGCTCAAGGAGGGCAGAGCTGCGTCGGCGTTGGTGCTGGGACCCAGTGCGCCTACAGCGTCGACTGTGAAAGCGGGAGCCAGAGCCTGAGCTACACCTGCAGTGCCCAGGGCACTTGGCAGCTCGATCGCACCGCCTGCTCCCACTCCTTCGACTCGTGCCAGAGCGTGTATGTTCAATGCCTCGATGGGACATGGTCTGCGTGGGGCGAGAGTGGGGGAAGCAATCCACCGCCGCCTTGCCCCGCGGAAAGGCCTGACGCCGGCAGTACGTGTGCCGATATCCTGACATTTGGTGGCGCACCAACCTGCGGCTACTACTGCGACGATGGGCAGACCTGGACAGTCGCGAGCTGTTCGCTGGACCCCGAGTACCTCTGGGGCCTCGATGGCGCGTGTGAGGCGCTCTAGATCTCGAAGGCCATGGCCTCGAGGCGCGCTTGCTCGCGGGCTCGCAAGATCTCGCGAGACAGCTGGTTGAGGTCCGAGCGCATGGCGTTGCGCGTCACCTCGATGCGGCTCTCCACCAGGCTGCTGGCGGTGTCGAACTTGTCTTGTAGGGAGCTGACCAGCTCCTCCAGTTCGCGATCCAGCTCGATCAGCTCGGCCTCGGTGCCCGCGATCAGCTGCTCCAGGGTCTGCGGCAGCACGTCATCCAGGGGAGCCAGCACCTCCTCCGCGTCGAGCTCTGGGAACAGGCGCTTGTAGCCTTCGAGCGTACCCCAGAGCTCGAAGGCTTGCTCGGCGTGGGGTACTTCGCTTTGCAGATCGCTGAGGGTGGACTCGAGGTATTGCCACGCGGAACGATAGCGCGCGAACTCCCGCTGGTAGTTCATCTCCTCGATGCGGGGCCACAGGTTGTGGCGGAAGCTGTGGTCGTAGCTGGTCGCTGCGTCTTGCAAGCTGTTGCTGGCCTCGGGCAGCTTCTTGAAAATGCGCTTGGATAGCTCCTCCGCGCACACGAGCAGCGTCTGCGGCACGATGCGCTGGCGCAGGCGGTGGATCGCCCGATCGGTGAGCATGCTGGCCTGGCTGACCGTGATGTCCGTCGCCTCGTCGAGGGTGTGAGCGAACTGATCGACCCACAGGCGCAGCTGCGTCAGGTGGTGCTGATAGATCTGCTCCCGCTGCTCGGCGGCGCCCGCATTGAGCTGCTGCAGGTGGCGCACGGCCTGCTGGGACTTGGAGTACAGAAACAGATACAGGCCAACGTAGACCAGGCCATAGGCGGCGAGCCACAGCCCGAGCGCGATCAAGGTGGGTGCGTTGTCGTTGATCGCGTCAACGAAGAAGCCGGAGCCCGGCAGCTTGAAGCGGCCGTGCATCCAGATGTCGACCTCGTGGATCAACCGCCGGCGCGCGCCGAGCGCGATGTCCACCAGCACGACGCTGACAATCAACACCACCAGGGACAGCCGCCGCAGCAGTACGCCCAGGGGCATCTGTGCGTTCTGGCTCATCCGGGCCAGGTGCTGGGAGCTGTAGACGACGTCGGCAGCTCCCAAGAAGAACACCAGCGCTCTCCTCACGAAGCCGTAGCGAGATCGCAGAGCGAGCTGGAAGTTCGTGTCGTCCGGCGCAGGCTCGCGCTCCAGTCGTCCAAACTTGGGCCTCAGGCTCACGGCCTCGCGCGCGCTGATGACGGTCTCGCCGTCGATCTCCATGCCCGGGATCTCGATGACCCGCGCGCCCGTCGCGACGACGATGCCCTTGGTGGCCTTCACCGTCTCCTTGGAGC
>JAUILJ010001010.1 GCA_030433055.1 Polyangia bacterium | reverse complement strand
CAGGAACTTCTGGAGCACGCGCTCATCGTCTGCCGACTCGAAATCGATCCCATCGAACCAGCGGACGCCTGAGTGCACGAGTTCAATCGTCGTGTGGCGATGCTCGCCATCGAGGCGCATGGGCTCGAGAGGGTAGAAGCCGTCGAAGACCACGTCGGACTCGAGCAGCAGCGCACGAGGCTCGTTCAGCGCGCCCCCGGTGACCAGGAGCTCGAGGCTGAGGCTCTTGCCCACGACGTCCGGAGTAGCCCCGGGCGTGTCGCCATCCGCTGGCCCGAGCGACTGCTGGAAGGCACAGTAACGACCAGCCGGAGGGTGGATGGCACCGAGTGCCGCCTCCGACGCGGGTTGACTCAGGTCGACGAACACCGGCGAGGCGAGGCGCCTGGGATTGCCTCCGGTGTGTGCGAACGCCTGGGCGGGCTTCCAGAGCGAGACCACGGGGGAGTCGACGCACGGCTGCAGCTCGAGGTGCTCCAGCACGACGAAGCCACGGCTCAGCTCTACCTGATAGCCTCGATCCGTATCGAAGCTGCGTACCCCGTCGTGAAGCGCAGGGTCCCCCGAGGTGCGGAGCATGAGCGACGCTTCGATCCCAGCCTGGCTGCTCGACGAGCACGCCACAGCGGACGCCCAACCAGCGCAAACCAGCGACATGGCCAAGGCTGCCCGGCTCATACGCCGTTGAAACGAAGCGAAGGCAAACATAGCGAGACACCGAGCCGAGAAGGCCGGGCTATCACAGTTACGGCCGGCGAATACCCCAGCTTCAGCCGTCCTTCCACAGCTGCCGCTGCGACACGTGGTCACGTGCGCGAGCGCGCAGCGCGGAACATGCGGGCGCGCCCAATATCTGCGAGAGTTAAGCGTGTTTGGGAGCCGCAGGAGAGACCGCTACCCGCGGGGACCGAAGCGCGCGGGTCGAACGCTCCTCCCCAAGCTGCTCTTGAGTGCCGCCATCGCTGGCAGCGCGCTGGCCAGCTGCGCGGCCGACGAAGAGTACGCGTGCACCGCTGAAGACAACCTCGCGCTCTTCAACCGCAAGATCCAGCCGTTGCTCAGCGACGCGAACCCGACGAGCTGCAACAAGTGTCACCTCACCGGTGTGAACTTGGCGGCGTTCGCTCGGGACACGCCGTGCGAAACCATGGCCTGCCTCGAGCAAGCGGGTCTGGCGGATCGCAGCGACCCCGACAACAGCCTGGTCCTGACGTGGATCGAACGCGGGGAACCCAGCTCACCACTCAGCCCAAACGCAGCGCGCATCGAATACGAAGCCTTCCGTTCCTTCCTGCGCTACCAGAGCGAGTGCGGCGGCGAGGTGTGCGAGGGCGTCACGTGTACAAGCAGCACCGGTGGTGATGTTTGCGTCGCCACCCGGGAGCCAGCAAAGCTCGACATCCCCGACGAAGGAGGATGTAGTGACAAAGAGCTGGAGCAGCTGTTCACCGACAGCATCTACCGCTGGCGTGGACGTTGCTACCCTTGCCACTTCGACAGCACCAAACCTGAAGGCGACGCTCCCAAGTGGATCAACGCTTCTCAAGTGTGCGACGTCGCTTCGCTCTCCACGCTACACAACATCGAGGACTCCGGCTATATCCGCACGGACAACCCCGAGAAGAGCTGGATCCTGCTCAAGCCGCTTGCCGAAGACGCAGGAGGCGTGGAGCATGGCGGACACACCAAGTTCAAAGATCAAGAAGACGTCGCCTACCAAGCGTTCCTGTATTTCATCGAGCGCTACGCTGACTGCAAGAACCGGTAGGCTTCAGGATCCGCAAGCAGAACTCGCAACGCGAGTCTTGAGCTACCTACGAGGAGAGCCGAGTGACGCAGACACCGACATCCGCCGCCAGCGCCAAACGAGGGCGCGGTGGGATCCCGCAGAGGCCCACGCTCATCACCAGCTTGCTCTGCTTGGCCTGGGCGCTGAGCTTGAGCCTGCTGACCGCCTGCAGCAGTGGTGACACTTGCTCGCAGTGCGGCCCGAGCAGCGGTGGCAGCAGCAACGGTGGATCCGCCAACGCTGGCGCTAGCAGTGGCGGCGCGGCGGGCAGCGGTGGCACGAGCAGCGTGAGTGAAACGGTGCGCAGCTATTGTGAGTGCATGCTGAACGACTGCCACGACGACTACCATCGAGTATGGGGAGAGGACCACATCGTCGCTGAAGAGCAGTGCCACGCGGAATCAAGTCTGGTGCCCGAGAACGGCTCAGCCACCGACAGCGGCGACTTCATCGAGTGTCGCCTCGCAGCCTGCCGGCGCGGCACGCAGGACCCGAGCGCCTGTGCGGCGGCTCTGGGGGGCGGAGCGTGCGCCGGCGACTAGCCGAGAAGCACTCGAGATCCGTACACTTTGTGGTTTGTGCTTGGAACTACGAGCCGAGGAGATAGCGTTTCAGGTCCATCACGGCACGCGGACAGTGCCGTGACACTGAACCGGCGGATCAGCAAGATCCCCGGAAACGGAGGCAGACGTGAAGACGCGACGGATGGTTCAGACAGCTTTGGGTCTCGGGATGGCGCTCGTGACGCCGAACCTGTCGGCGCTGATCTCGATGCGTGGCGGGAGCCGGCACGCGGGCACTGCCCTCGGCGCCCAGAATGCGGCCACCAGCCTCGGGCAGGCGATGGGTC
>JAUILJ010000093.1 GCA_030433055.1 Polyangia bacterium | reverse complement strand
CGCAGCTGCAGCAGGCCATTCGCCTCCTGCAGTTGTCGCGGCTCGAGTTGGTCGACGAAATCCGCAAAGAGCTCGACAACAACCTCGTGCTGGTCGAGGACGACCCAGCGGACCGCACGCGCAAGAGCCAGGACTCCTCGCAAGCTGGCACGACGCCCGAGGGGCGCGACCGCTCCGGGGCCAGCGACGAAGAGATCTTCCACAACCGCTCGGAGGAGTCGCGAGACACCGAGAAGGCGACCCGGGAAGTCGACTGGGAGAAGTTCCTCGAGAACCGCAGCCAGCAGAACTCTGGCTTCAACCGCGCTGGCGGTTTCGACGATCTGCCGCCCATCGAGCAGAACCTCACCAAGCCGAACAACCTCACCGATCATCTGATGTGGCAGCTTCAGATGAGCGATTTCGTCGCTGAAGAGCGGGTGTTCGCGGAGCTGGTGATCGGCAACCTGGATGAAAAGGGCTACCTCGATCTCAAGGGCGTGGAGCGCCCGGACGGAACGCGCACTCCAGATCTGACGATCGACGATCTGGCTGAAGAAGCCGGCCTCCACGAGGAAGACGCGCCGCTGGTTCTGGAGATGATCCAGAACTTCGATCCCATCGGCGTTGCCGCGCGGGACCTGCGCGAGTGCCTGCTGATCCAGGCCAAGCACTTCGGCTACGACGAGGTGGAAGTCGAGATCATCGAGAAGCACATCCACCACCTCGAGAAGCACAACTACCAGGCCATCGCCCGGGAGATGAAGATCCCCTTGGAGGAGGTCTACGAGGCCGCCAAGGAGATCCAGAAGCTCGAGAGCCGCCCGGCGCGTAACTTCACCGACACCGACGATCGCAGCATCGGCATCACGCCGGACGTCTACGTGATCAAGGACGGCGAAGAGTTCGTGGTGCTGGACAACGACCGCGGCGTGCAGCGCTTGTTCATCAACGAGGCGCTCACCAAGCAGCTGCTCGCCGACAAGGCCGCCAAGGAGTTCGTGGGCGAGAAGCTCCGCAATGCGCAGTGGCTGATCCGCGCGATCGAGCAGCGCCGCAAGACCATCATCCGCGTCTCAGAAGCCATCGTGGAAAAGCAGCGCGAGTTCTTCGAGAAGGGCGTGAGCCACCTCAAGCCGATGATCTTGCGCGACGTGGCCGAGGCGGTGGGTATGCACGAGTCCACCATCTCGCGTGTCACCACCAACAAGTACATGCACACGCCGAACGGCCTGTTCGAGCTGAAGTACTTCTTCAACTCGAGCATTCGTCGCGTCGCCGACGAGGACATCGCCAGCGAGAGCGTGAAGCAGGCCATCAAGAAGCTCATCGAGGACGAGGACAAGTCCAAGCCCCTCAGCGATCAGGCCATCGTCAAAGAGCTGGAGAAGGCTCACGGCATCAAGATCGCTCGACGCACCGTGGCGAAGTACCGCGAGATGCTGGGCATCCTCGCGTCGTCCAAGCGCAAGAAGCTCTTCTGAAGCAGCCGATCTCCAGCACGCTGCCCGTCTCGTAGGCCGGCTTTGCCCCAGTCGACGCCAGCGTCGCCAGGGTTTGGGGTGAGGTGCATTGCACCGGCGGCCGGGCTGGCTCCGGGGCGGCCTGGTTCGGCTGAGCGCTGATTGCGGCGTCGGCTTAATCCGCTGAAACTTTGCGCTTTTGTCCGCGTGACGGTTTCGCGACTGAGTTATCCTGAGCGCGGAGCAAGCTTCTCGGCGCTGCCGCTGTTGGCAGTCGTCGTTCCTCTCGAACGTGAAGTCCTACGCCGTTCGCATCCGAGTATCCATCGCGCATCAGCGTGTGGCTCAGCTGCGTTGTGTGGGTCCCGTTCAGGTTGGACGGCTACCCATGCAAACCCAGCTCGCGCGCCAACCACGGCGGCAGTTGGATTCGCCGAGGGTCCATGAGAGCGTTGCTCTATCAAGCCCCAGGAGGTCCGATGAACATCAGCATCACGTTTCGCCACATGGACTCGAGTGACGCAATCAAGGAGTACTCGCGTAGCAAGATCGCGAAGCTTCAGAAATTCTTGCGGCAACCCATGCGAGCGAAGGTGACGCTTTCCGTCGACAAGCGCAAGCACGTGGCTGAGATGCAGATCTCGAGCGGCGGTGAACACCTGGAAGCGAAAGAAGCGACCGATGACATGTACGCCTCGATCGACAAGATGATCGATAAATTAGAGCGGCAAATTCGTGGGCATAAAGGCGTACAGCAGGCGAAGAAGCGGCGCAGCAAGGCAACCTTGCGTGGCGGAGACAGCCCGGAGCCGGTAGAAGAGGCCGCGGCGGCTGAGGTGAGCGCAGCACAGCCCGCCAAGAAGAAGGTCGCCAAAAAGAAGGTCGCCAAGAAGGTTGCTAAGAAGGCTCCTGCCGCTGGGGGGAAGGCGAAGGTAGTCAGAAAAACATGAGGTCTTGTGTCCCCCGTTGCTTCAACCACGCCCTATCGAAACAACGCATCAGCGCCAGTGAGGCGTGAGGTTTCTTCTCCCAACGCAGGCGCCGCACAGCCATCTGCAGCTGCGGCGGCGCCTGCCGCGCGCGGACTCGGTGCGCGGCACCCATCGCGAACCCCTGACGATTTTATGCTCCGACTGGTCGACATCCTCAGCAAGGACCGCGTGCTCGTGGATGTGCGCGGCTCCGAGTTCAAGAACAAGCACAGCGTGATGAGCGCCCTGGCCACGCTGCTTTCCCCGACCTCTGGCAGTGACCGAGAGGTCGTCGAGCGGCTGCTGTTCGAGCGTGAGGCCCTGCGCAGCACCGGCATCGGCGAAGGCGTCGCCATCCCTCATTGTTTCGTAGAAACAGCCACCGAGCAGCGCGCAGCGCTGCTGTTGTGTCCGACCGGCGTCGACTTCGACGCCATAGACAAGAAGCCCGTGAACATCGTGGTCGGGGTCGTTGGCCCCAAGCGCGCGACCGAGCACCTGCGGGTGCTTGCCCGCGTGAGCCGCGTGCTTCACGACACCGACGTGCGTGCGCAGCTGATTCGATCGGCGAACGCAGAGCAAGCATACGCCCTGATTCAGAGTCGTGATCAAAGCCTGACGTGACCGTCTACGACCCGCCCGCAGAAGAAGCGCGGTCCATCTCCGTTGGCGCGCTCCTCGACGATCCAGCGCTGGAGCTGGACGCGCGGCTGGTCGCTGGCGCGAGCGGGCTCGGTCGACAGGTCAAGCATCGACGCATCCAGAAGTCGGGTCTAGCTCTGGTCGGGCACCTGCACGGCCTGGTGCCGAGTCGGATTCAGATCCTTGGGGAAACGGAGATCAGCTACGTCGAGTCCCTGGACAAGGAACGGCAAGCTGACGCCGCCCAGCACATGTTCTCGCTCGGGCTCGCGTGCCTGATCATCACCCGGGGGATCGAGCCTCCCAAAGCCTTCGTGGAGGAGGCGGAGCGCTCCGGCACACCGCTCATCCTGTGCAGCGAGCGCTCTTCCAGCGCGATCACCGCGATTCACACCCTGCTCGACGAGCGTTTGGCCCCGCGCACGCGCATTCACGGGGTGCTCGTGGACGTGTTCGAGGTCGGCGTCCTGCTCCTGGGAAAGAGCGGCATCGGTAAGAGCGAGTGCGCCCTGGAGCTCGTGATGAGGGGCCACCGCATCGTGGCGGACGACGTGGTCGAGTGCGACTATCGGCCGCCGGGGATGATCTTCGGCGAGGCCAACGACATGCTGCGCCACCACATGGAGGTGCGGGGCCTGGGCATCCTCGACATCAAGGAGCTGTTTGGCGTCACCGCCATTCGTGAGCGCAAGCGCATCGATCTGGTGGTGCAGCTGGAGCTCTGGAATCCCGAGGGAGGCTACGATCGCCTCGGCCTCGAGTCCCACTCGAGGGAGATCCTCGGTGTGCCTGTGCGAGAGGTGGTGCTCCCGGTGCGGCCGGGGCGCAACATGAGCTCGATCATCGAGATCGCCGCGCGCCACGAGCTATTGCGCCAGGCCGGCCACGACTCGGCTCGGGAGTTCATCGAGCGCATCGAGCAAGATCCGGCGCTCGGCGCGACCGCGATCCGCCCCGCGGCTCAGTACGAGTCATCCATCCCGCCGCCCGTGGCAGGGAGGCGCCGATGACCAGCCTCCCGCCGCCGGAGCGCGCCAGCGTCGTCGTGGTTACAGGGCTCTCAGGAGCCGGTAAGTCCACCGCTCTCAACGCCCTCGAAGACCTGGGCTTCTACTGCGTGGACAACCTGCCCACGCCGGTGGTCGGGGCCACCCTCGATGCGTGCGCTGGCGGCGGCATGCCCCGTGTGGCGCTGGGCATCGATGTGCGGGTGCGCAGCTTCATCCACGATATCTCCGGCATTCTGGACGGCATCAGCGTCGATCGGGACGTCTCCGTGCTGTTCCTGGACGCTGACGATCAGGCCCTGCTCAGGCGCTACAGCGGCACCCGTCGTCCGCACCCGCTGAGCGCGGCGGGGGATCAACCCTCGATCGCCGTGCTCGATGGAATCCGTGAGGAAAGAGAGCGCCTGGCGCCGCTTCGCGCGCGAGCCTCCAGCGTGATCGACACGACGAAGCTCTCGGTGCACGAGCTGAGGCGCCGCATCGTGAAGATCTTCGGGCCGGGCTCGGGCGCCGAGGCTCGGATGTACACGCGCTTCATGTCCTTCGGCTTCAAGTACGGTCCGCCCGTGGACGCCGACCTGATCTTCGACGTGCGTTTCCTCAAGAACCCGTACTTCGTCCCCGAGCTGAAGGACTTCAGCGGTCGGGACCCGGCGGTGCGTGACTACGTGCTGAAGGATCCGGACACTGCCGGCTTCCTGCAGCGCGTGGAGCAGCTCTTGGAGTACTGCTTGCCGCGCTACGAGCGGGAAGGGAAGAGCTACCTCACGGTGGGGGTCGGCTGCACTGGCGGCCGGCACCGGTCCGTGGCTTGCGCGGAGTGGCTCGCAAGGCGTATGAGTGAACTCACGGAGCTGCGTATCGAAGCGGTGCATCGCGACATCGATCGCGTGGCTCACGAGGCAGCAGATGCGCAGGGGGATCGCGCGTCGGAGACAGACAGCATTGGCGGCGGCCCCAGAGGCGGCGAAGGCACCTTCTGAGATCGCGACAGGCCATGGCGCAGGACAGCGCCGGGTCGAGCGCCTAGGATTTCGCCCGAGAGCGTGAGTGGACACCAATCCGGAGGCAACATGACGGCACGCGGACGCTTCGAAGTGATCAACAAGCTGGGACTGCATGCCCGAGCAGCCTCTCGCTTGGTCGAGGTCGCCTCGCGCTTCCGCTGTGACATCGTCGTGGGGCGGGAGGGCCAGATGGCGAACGCCAAGAGCGTGATGGGTGTCCTCTTGCTGTGTGGGGCCCAGGGAACACGGCTCGATGTCGAAGCGAACGGCGAGCAAGAGGCCGAGGCCGTCCAGGCTATCGGCGAGCTCATCGCTGACCGATTCGGAGAGGGGGAGTAGCGCGCCGTGAATGACGCCGATCCGCCGGGCCACAACACCAGCGCCCCGCCTTCGTCAGCGCCGCCGGCCATCGAGCTGGAGGGCATCGCCGGCTCTCCAGGGCTGGCGATCGGTCGCGCCGTCGTCGTTGATTTGAAGCGCGTGGGTGTCGTGCGGCGGCACATCAAGCGTTCGGCGGTGGAAGACGAGGTCGAGCGTTTCGACGAGGCAGTGAAGGAGGCCTCCAAGGGCCTGCGTCACGTGGCGGCGCAGCTCGCGTCCAACGTCGCCCCCGCAGAGGCATCGATCCTCGAAGCCTACATCATGATGGTGGAGGACGCATCGCTCAAGACCGACGTTGAGCGCCATATCCGCCTGGATTTGTTGTGCGCGGAGTGGGCGGTTGACCGTGCCGTGAAGCGCATGGCCGAGCAGCTGCGAGGCGCCGGCGATGCGTATCTCGCGGAGCGCAGCCACGACATCGAGTTCATCGGAGACCGCATCCTGGGCTCGTTCTCCGGGCGCCAGCGCGCCGTTTCCATTCCCGATCTGCATGAGCCTGTGATCCTGGTCGCCCGGGATCTCTCTCCGGCTGAGACGGCGGGGCTCAAGCGGGAGTTCGTGCTGGCGCTCGTCACGGAGGTCGGGACGCGCACCTCTCACACGGCGATCCTGGCCCGCGCGCTGGACATTCCGGCGGTCGTCGGTGTGGGTGAGCTCCTGGCCCGCGTCGGCACCGGCGATCGCATGATGGTCGACGGCCTGCGGGGCAGCGTGGTGCTGAACCCGACCGAAGAGCAAGAGCAGGTCATGCAGGCCCGGGCCGAGCGGCGCCGGGTCTACACCAAGGGCCTGGCGGAGCGCCGCGATCATCCGGCGCAGACCGCGTGCGGCGTGCCCATCCGCCTGCGCGCGAACATCGAGCTGCCAAACGAAGCTGCCATCGCCATGGGCGAGGGCGCTCAAGGTATCGGGCTTTACCGTACGGAATTTTTGTACGTCGATCGCAAGCAGCCGCCGTCCGAGCAAGAGCAGTACGATATCTATCGTCAGGTGCTCGAGCAGGTCGCGCCGCTGCCAGTGACCCTGCGCACCTTCGACATCGGCGGGGACAAGTTCGTTTCTGCGTTCCAGGTGCCTCAGGACATGAACCCGGCGCTTGGGCTGCGCGCCATTCGGCTCGGGCTCTCTCGCCCTGAGACCCTGCTCACCCAGCTCCGGGCCATGGTGCGCGCATCGGTCCATGGGGAGCTGCGCATCATGGTGCCCATGGTGGCGACGCTCACGGAGCTACGCGCCGTGCACCAGCTGTTCGGTCAGGCAGTGCGCGACGTCGAGAGCCGCGGCCTGCCTCACGCTGACCGGATCCCTCTCGGGATCATGATCGAGGTGCCTTCGGCGGCGATCATGGCCTACGAGCTCAGCCTCGAGGCGGACTTCTTGAGCATCGGGACCAACGACCTCGTGCAGTATGCCCTGGCGGTCGACCGCACCAGTCATGCGTTGGCCTACCTCGCGAAGCCGCAAGACCCTGCCATCTTGCGCTTGATCGCGGGGGTGGTCGACGCCGGGCGCCACACGGAAACACCTGTGGGGGTGTGCGGCGCCATGGCCTCGGATCCCCTGTCAGCGCTCTTGCTGATCGGGATGGGCGTGCGAGAGCTCAGCATGGAGGCTTCAGCGCTCGCGGAGATCAAGGAAGCGATCGGGCGCGTGAGCCTGGCTGATGCGGAGACGGTGGCTCGCGAGGTGCGCGGCAAGCTGAGCGCTGGCGAGGTGCACAGCACGCTCCTGGCTCGCTTCGGCGAAGCCCTGAGTGATTTGCTCGAGCTGCATGAGTGAGGGGAGGGCGCCCGGGCTGCACCTGGCGCGCCTCACCCCGGGCCCTGGGCCCAGCTCATGCTGCTGACAGCGATCTGGCAACAGAGGCTCCTGCCAGGGGGCTGTCAGAGCGGTGTGCTTGATTCGACTCATGCACGACAGCAACCCTGAACACCTCAAGTCCTATGACGGAAGCTGCCACTGCGGGGCGGTGCGCTTCCGTGCAACCCTCGACCTCACGCAGGCCACGCGCTGCAACTGCCGCATCTGCACCAAGATCGGCAACACGGGGGTGATCATCAAGCCCGACGCCTTCGAGCTCCTGTCCGGCAGCGAGGCGATCACCCACTACAGCAACGCCATCGGCAAGCGGAGCTTCTGCAGCCGCTGTGGCATCCACTGCTTCAGCGACGGCAACTTGCCCGAGATCGGTGGAGAGTTCGTTGGCGTGAACGCCAACACGCTGGACGGCGTCGAGCTCACCGACCTGAAGGTCATGCACTGGGACGGCCGCCACGATAACTGGCAAGCGGGTCCTCGCCCCGAGCCCTGGCAGATGTTTCCTTGAACCCTAAAGGGTTAAGAATTCCCAATAATTCTGATAGCTTGGGGGTGAGGTGAGGCCCTCCTGCCGAGCCCACCCCCTGGCTTTAGTCCTGGCCTGTGGACAACACGCACGTTTATAAGGGGTCGCGGTTGACCAAGGGGGCGCCGCGCGTATACTCCGCCGCCTATTCGTTACTGGAAGACCTTCGATGAGCGTTGAAATCCCTGAAAAGCAGGACATCGTGGCCAAGTTCCGTCAGCACGAGACGGACACGGGATCTCCCGAAGTGCAGATCGCCATTCTGTCCCACCGCATCAATCACCTGACCGAGCACTTCAAGGTGCACGCGAAGGACCACCACTCCCGGCGTGGCCTGCTGAAGCTGGTCAGCCAGCGTCGGCGTTTGCTCGACTACTTGAAGAAGTCCGACGTCGAGCGCTACCGCAAGATCATCAAGGCCCTCGAGCTCCGTAGGTGAGTTCAGGGCCTTCGGGCTTTTGTGGTCGGAGCCGGTTCGCCGGGTGCCGATACTAAGCACCGCACCCGAGCGCGGATCGCCAATGCTGGCGACTCCGCGCTTCAGTGCGCGGTGCTGCCTGTTCGCGTTCTTCGTGGGCGCGCAGTGACCCCAAGCGATCCAACAGGTCCCTTCGCTGGGACAACCGTACGGAAATCTAGCCTGATGGCGCGCTAAGTTGCTTCAACTTCGTTTCGTGTCGCCCACTTCTCGTTTGAAGGTCGGCGCCAGGAATCGAGGCTGAAGGCGGCGCGATGGATCGGGCGCAGGCGTCAACCGGGCGTCTCGCTCCAGAGGGTGGTTTCCGCGTTTGCCGCACGCATGCGGCATTAGCGCGAGGAGCGCAAAACAACATGTTCATTCGTGAATCCGTCGTCGTCGGTGGCAAGGAAATCTCCTTCGAGACCGGCCGCCTGGCGAAGCAGGCCCATGGCGCGGTGATGATGCGTATCGGCGACTGCGCCGTGCTGGTCACCGCAGTCTCCACGTCGGAGCGCCCTGGCCTCGACTTCTTCCCCCTGACTTGTGAGTACGTCGAGAAGAACTACGCCGCGGGTAAGATCCCCGGCGGCTTCTTCAAGCGCGAGGGCCGCCTGCGCGACCACGAGACGCTCACGGCCCGCATCATGGACCGCCCCCTGCGTCCGCTGTTTCCGAAAGGATACAGGAAGGACACGCAGGTCATCGCCACGGTGATGAGCGCCGACCCCGAGAACCCCACGGACGTGATCGCGCTCACCGGCGCCTCGGCCGCGGTGCACATCTCCAACATCCCGTGGGCAGGCCCCATCGCCGGTGTGCGCGTCGCGCAGGTCGCTGGCGAGTTCGTCATCTTCCCGACCTTCCAGCAGATCGCCGAGGCGACCATCGACCTGGTCGTGGCCGTCAGCCGTGACGCCATCGTGATGGTCGAGGGCGGCGCGGACGAGGCTCCTGAGCAGGACGTGATCGACGCGCTGATGTTCGCGCACAAGGAGGCCCAGCCGATCATCGACCTGATCGAGAAGCTGCGCGCCGCCGTGGGCCACGAGAAGCGCGAGTTCAGCGTGCCGGAGCTGGACAAGAAGTACGCGGGCCGCGTCGCGGAGCTCGCCGACGCCAAGCTGAAGAAGGCTGCGTGCATCAAGCAAAAGCACGAGCGCTACGACGAGTACGCCAAGGTGAAGGAGTCCGTGCTGGGCACCCTCAAGGCGGAGCTCGGCGAGGAGACCTACACGGCGAACGAGAAGCTGCTCAAGGGCGAGCTCGAGCACCGCAAGGCCGTCGTGGTTCGGACCATGGTGCTCAAGGAGCGCGTGCGTATCGACGGGCGCGACACCAAGACCATTCGTCCCATCAGCTGTGAGGTTGGGCTCCTGCCTCGCGCCCACGGCTCAGCGCTGTTCCAGCGCGGTGAGACCCAGGCCATCGTCACGACCACGCTCGGGACTCGCAACGACGAGCAGAAGATCGACACCCTGCTCGAGGACTCGTGGAAGCGCTTCATGCTCCACTACAACTTCCCGCCCTTCTGCACGGGCGAGACCAAGCCCTTGCGTGGCCCCGCGCGTCGCGAGATCGGTCACGGAACGCTGGCTGAGCGCTCTCTGCAGCGCATGATCCCGAGCCACGAGGAGTTCCCGTACACGATCCGTATCGTGTCCGAGGTGCTCGAGTCCAACGGTTCGAGCTCGATGGCCAGTGTGTGCGGCGGCACCTTGAGCTTGATGGACTGCGGTGTTCCGGTGCGTGCGCCGGTCGCTGGCATTGCCATGGGCCTGATCCAGGAAGGCAAGGACGTCGCCATCCTGAGCGACATCCTGGGCGATGAAGATCACCTCGGCGACATGGACTTCAAGGTCTGTGGCACCAAGGATGGCATCACCGCGATCCAGATGGACATCAAGATCGAGGGCCTCGAGCGCTCGATCCTGGAGGATGCGCTGGAGCAGGCTCGTGAGGGCCGGCTGCACATCCTGGGCAGGATGCTCGACACGCTTGCTGAGGTACGTCCGGAGCTCAACCGCTGGGCCCCGCGCATCACCAGCATCAAGGTCAAGCCCGACCAGATCCGCATCATCATCGGCCCCGGTGGCAAGACCATCAAGGGCATCGTGGATCAGACCGGTTGCCAGGTGAACGTCGAGGACGACGGCACCGTCAACGTCGCCAGCAATGACCAGGAGGCCGTGAAGCGCGCCCTCGAGATCATCGAGGGCCTCACTGCCGAGCCGGAGCCTGGCAAGATTTACAAGGGTGAGGTCAAGCGCATCATGGACTTCGGCGCCTTCGTGGAGATCCTCCCTGGCACCGAAGGCCTGCTGCACATCAGCGAGCTCGACTATAACCGCGTGGAAAGAGTCGAGGACGTCGTCCAGCTGGGCGACGTGATCGAGGTCAAGCTGCTCAGCCTGGAGCGTGACGGCAAGATGCGCCTGTCTCGCAAGGCGATGATGGAGCCGCCTCCCGGTTGGGAGGAGCGCGAGCGGCGCCCGCGTGACGACGGGGATCGTGGCGACCGGGGTGGCGACCGGGGGCGTGGTCGGGATCGTGGCCGCGGAGGTGATCGCGACCGTGGTCGCGGCGGCGATCGCGACCGCGGTCGTGGCGGTGATCGGGATCGTGGCGGCGACCGGGATCGCGGTGGCGACCGGGATCGCGGCGGCGATCGCGAGGCCCGTGGCGGTGACCGCGAGCCTCGTGGCGACCGCGAGGCCCGTGGTGGTGACCGCGAGCCTCGTGGCGACCGCGAGCCCCGTGGCGGTGACCGCGAGCCCCGTGGCGACCGCGATGACCGCCCGCGTGGCGGTGACCGCGAGCCCCGTGGCGACCGCGACGACCGCCCGCGTGACCGTGACCGCGAGCCCCGCGGCGACCGTGACCGTGAGCCCCGCGGCGACCGTGAGCCCCGCGGTGAAGAGCGGCCTCGGCGTCGCGACTGATCTCGTCTGTCAGCGGTTGGAGACGGCGACTTTCCCTTGCGGGAGGTCGCCGTTTCGCGTTTGCCTGTCGTGGGGTTGCCGGGTGCGAGAGCGCGCTTGCCTCTGATTTCGCGCGACTCGGACCTGCGACGGCTACTCAGCAAAATGTGCCGCGCGGAACCAAGCCGCGAGCCGCTCAGCAATTTCTCCGCGCTTGGTCGAGTCGAGCAACAGGTCGTTGCGCACTTCGATCTCCAAGGCGCGGCGCCCGTGTTTCACCGCCGGCTGTTCGATGCTGTAGATCAGCCCCGCCTTGCCGGAGTACGGCTCGTTCAGGCGCGCATCGTAGCCGGCGCGGCTGAGGTGGCTGTTCAGGCTCTCCGCGAGCGCTTGCTCTTCGTTGAACAGCACGCCGAGCTCAAGCTCCCGAGGTTCCCCCTGATACACGGGGGTGAAGCTGTGGATCGAGAAGCACAGCTCCGCGGGGGCGCCGGCCACCTCGCGATCGAGTTGTTCGTGGTACGGCCGGTAATAGCTCTCGACCCGAGCGGCAGCTTCTTCCGTGGGGATATCCCGGTTCAGCGCGACTTCGCCGCCGTCGGCGTGCTTGCGGAATAGCTCCGGATGACCCTCGGGGCGGTTCGGATCTGCCAAGAGACGGGTGAAGCGGGCGAGCACCGCTGTCGTGGAGAGCGCTTGGGCCAGCTCCAGCGCGAGATCTCGGGCGCCCGGATCCCAAGCCCAGTGGCTATCCACCAGGTGCGCGTCGTCGGGCGACCAGCGCCAGCCTTCGGGCAGGCGATTGCTGGCGTGCTCAGCGCTGATCAGCACCCGATCCGCTCGTCCTACGCGCGCGACCTCGAACGCTTCGGAGACTTCGAGCCAGCGCATCAATCGATCAGGCGTAGCTTGCGTCCGACCAGCACCTCGTTGTGGCTCCCAGTGCGGTAGCCGCCGAGGTCCAAGGTAACGTAGGTGAAGCCGTGAGACTTGCCCGCCTCCACGACGGTCTCCCTCACCCCCGGCTCCAGCAGACGGGGTAGCTCGCTCAGGTCAATCTCGATACGCGCGATGCGGTCGTGCCAGCGCACCCGGAGCTGACGAAAACCGAGCGCTTTGAGCGCCGCTTCCAAGCCGCCAATCTGGGCCAGGCGCTCCCGCGTTACTTCGGTACCGTACGGAATGCGGCTCGACAGGCAGGCGGACGCTGGTTTGTCCCAGATCCGCATGCCGATGCGCCTGGCTGCGTCACGCACGTCTTGCTTGGTGAAGCCAAGCTCCACCAACGGGCTCACGACTCCCGCTTGCTTCGCGGCGTCGAGGCCTGGGCGGTAGTCCCCGAGATCGTTGGCGTTGGTGCCATTCAGCACCCAGGCGAGGCCCCACTCCCTGCGCTTGAGCTCAGCGATGTCGTAGAGTTCGCTCTTGCAGTGAAAGCAACGGTCCGGCGCGTTGGCCACGTATCCCGGCCGCTCGATCTCGTTGGAGTTCACGAGCCGGTGGGTGGCTTTGATTTCCTCGGCCAGGCGACTGGCCTCGACCTTCTCCGACTCAGGGAGGCTCGGGCTCACCGCGGTCATGCCGACAGCTCGGTCCCCGAGTTGCTCTGCAGCCACGGCGAGCACCAGCGCGCTGTCGATGCCGCCGGAGTAGCAGACCAGCACGGAGCCCAGCTCACGCAGGCGGGTGCGTAGCCCCTCGAGCTTTTCCGCGCCCGTAGTGGGCTCGGGTTCACCGCGCGCCGAGGTCGGTTGCGGGCTGCTTGGCTGACTCAACCGTTGCTCCATCGGCTGATCGTTCTAACACCGGAAGAATCGGACACCAGGCAATAATGTAGGGAGGTAGGGGCCACCTAGCCCGACATGACCCCCTCCCACGCGGGTGTGCCGTCCTCCCCACGGCTTGCCGCCGCGGACGAGCGCTCCACACCGGAAACATCGGGCGCCGAGCGTGCCGTCCGCGGTCGCAACAGCGGCGAGCGTCGCGCTGTACGTCCCGCTCCGATCGTGTTCGCCGAGCCACCGGAGTTTCTCCGCGGATTCAGGCTCGAACCGCGGCGGAACCCGGCTCTGATGGCTCGCCTCGCCCAAGTGGGCCGTGGCGCGAGCGGGCGCCGGGTGGGCTGGTTGAGCTCGGTCGCTCGCAGGTGGAACCCCCAGGCGGCGCTCACGTGGCGCGACGAGATTAGCGGGGAGACTCGGGTGCTCCCTTACTTCGAACTCGAGGCTCGCTCGAACCAGTTCGCTCGGGCACTGCATGAACATGGGGTTGGACCGCGCTCCAGGGTCGTCGTTGCATTGGGCTGCCGGCCCGAGCTGTTGATCGTGGTCGCCGGGCTGCTGAAGCTCGGCGCCGAGGTGGTGCTTGCCGAGTCCGGCGCGGATCCCGAGCAGCTCGTGGAGCTGGCTCCCAGCCATGCGCTGGTCGGCCCGGAGTGGCTCGCGGCGCTGGGTACACTGCTCCAGTGGTTGCCCCGCGAGCGGGTGCTGGGGGTCTCGGATCCTCAGCTTCCCGTGAGCGACGCTGACGTCGCTGGGTTGGTGAACCTGACCTACGAGGCTTCTCGCCTGGCGGGGACCAGCCTTGGAGTCGAGGCGCGGCTCGAGCGCTCGGCCGCCCTGTGTGTCGTCCCTCACGCGTTACCACACGGCAATGGATGGGCGCCGGCCTGGTGTTTGGGTACCGCGCGCTGGCGTGGCATCGGCGCAGGATTCGCAGGTGAGTGGCACTTGAGCTGCGAAGACACCGTGTACGTCGCGCGGGGGGAGATCGCGGGTCTGCTCTGCGGCTGGGCTGCCGCCCTCAGCCGTGGCGCTTGCATCGCCTTCTGCCGCAGCGAGAGTCGCGAGGCGGTGACCTCCGATCTCTGGCGCTTCAACGCGAGCGCGTTTCTCTACAGCGCCCGCCGGCCCTGAGCTAGCGCGGTTCGGGGACTGGGCGGGGAGGGACCAGGCCAGCGGGCTCACCACCCCAGACCTGCACGGCGTACCTGCCGCTGCCCTTGAACACGCTGACCTCCAGGAGGTAGAGGCCGGGCTCGTCCAGGCAGAGCGGGCCGTAGGGCGGCAGCACTGGGAACTTGTCGTGAGTCAGGTCACCAGCCACCGTCTCCCCATCGGGCGTGCGCAGGAGCAGGTCCAGGTCGTCGATGTGTGAGTCGCCAATAGATACCACGCGGAAACAATCGCCGGCGCGGGGCACGTAGAACGTGT
>JAUILJ010000092.1 GCA_030433055.1 Polyangia bacterium | reverse complement strand
CCACGGTGTCCGCGCCATCGGGGCACAGCTTGCTCGCCAGCCCGTTGAGGGAAATCGCCTCGTCGACGGTCTCCTCAAGCAGCTTGTTCACCACCGGAAGCCCCGAGAGCACCTTGTGCAGGCCCGACAGCAACTGCGTGTCATCGGGGTCGGGGACGCTGTCTCCAAAGAAGTCGAACAAGGGGCGCAGCGCGGTCTGCAGCGCCGCCGGGTCGCCCGGCTTGTGGAGGGCATCAACGTTCAAGCCAGCGACGAGCGCGGCGAAGTCTCGATCCCCGGACACGGCGGGAGTCGGCACCGTCCGGTCGCCGAACACAATCTCAAAGTGACGAGGCGGTCGACCTGTCAAATCGGCCGCAAATCGCCGACCGTTGGTCTCGGTCTTCTTGCCCTTTGGGCCCAGGGAAGCGCTCGTGAGGATGGTGCGGAACTGCGGCGACTCGGGCGAAAGCCCCAACCTGGCGAGGAGTCTGCGGACAAGAAAGCCGATCTCGGCGCCCGATGAGCCCCGGTACATGTGAGCCTCATCGAGGACCAAGAGAAACTGAGCCTCCTGGTGGTCCCGGAGCCACCGAGCCGTGTCTTCAAAGATCGGCCGTTCGAAGGGGCGCATGAGCATGTACTCGAGCATCGAGTAGTTGGTCACCAGCACGTCCGGGCAAGCGCCCTCGCTACCGGCCCGGACCATCTCGTGCCTGGTCATCAACTCGCGGTCGTCGGGCTGGGTGAGCAGCCGTTCCTTCCACTTGTTGTCGGTCTTCGTGCCCGTCTTGGGGTTGGCCCTGATCGCCTTGTCGGCCGCAAGAAAGGCCTTCAAGTCCTTCGCGGGGTAGCGCCCTGTGCTGCGGAGCTGTGCCTCGATCTGCTTCGGCATGTTCAGCCAGGCGTCGAGGAGCTCGGCGACTTGGGCGTCTCGCCGCGCGCGGCGTCTACCGGGGTAGGGGGTCCGGCCCGTGTACATGCCGAACTGGGGGTGTCGGCCAAGCCTCTGAAACCAGTCAACGAAGGCATCGCCGCCCATGAGTTTGCGAAGGCGTGAGAGCTGGTCGTTGACCAGCGCGTTCATGGGGTAGAGCACGAGCGTGCGCACAGCGCGCCGCTGGAAGCTGTCTGGTCGTGAGCTCGCCTCCTCCGCGAGGCTGCCGATCATCGGCAGGAGAAAGCACTCCGTCTTGCCGGAGCCCGTTCCGGTGGTCACGACAAGGTCTTGGCCCTGTCCCAAGAACTCCTCGATGGATTGGGCCTGGTGGGAGTACGGATACTCGTAGGCGGCGCCCGCCTCGACCAACTCGCTAAAGAGAGAGGCGGCAGGCGCGGGAACCCTCAAGTCTGACAGTGCCGTAGAGGAGGTCTTGTATTGGGGCGTCGTCTCCACAAAGGGTTGCTGGGCGACCAGCGCGCAGTTGTCCTTGGTGATCAGCGCGCGGCGTTCCCGCAACAGCACAGGGTTGGACAGGGGATATGCGCTTTCCAGGTAGCTCGCCAGACGGCGCCGCAGCACACTTGCCAGCCGAGAAGGCGTGTAGCGGACATGCGCCTCCTCGGAGAACTCTGACACCGCGCTCTGTGGCATCTCCGTCGGCGGCGGCGCCTGTGGCCCAGCTGACCCGCTCACTGGAGAGCCTCCCTCCATCCAAGCGAGGAACGTTTGTTCCACTGCCCCTTCGACACCGATGACGCGCTCTGCGATCTCCTCCGGCGAGAGAGTGCCCAAGAGGGTTTGCAGCGCTTCTGCACTCACCTCCTTCAGACCGGCAAAGTCGATGGATCCATCGTCCCTTGGCAGGATGTACTTCCGCACGAACTCTGCGTCGGAGGCGCTGACGAAGCGCGCCTCGTTGCAGTACTCATTGAGTTTGAGGGTCATGTGCGGACCTCCCAGTGGTCGGATACGAGCGCGTTGAGGGCTGGGTCTGCGCAGTCTGTCGCTTGAATGACGGCCAGGGAGCGCATTGCGCGGCTGAGCCCGACGTAGATCAGGCGTCGGTGCGCGTTCAGCTCCTCCAAATGGGCCTTCTCATGGTCAAAGTTCGCGCGCTCCGGCCACGACCCCGGCCACAAGCCCGCCACCAAGACGATCGGAAACTCCAGCCCCTTGGCTGAGTAGAGGGTCATGACCTTCACCTCTCGCGAGGTCAGATCTAGCGACTGGCCGTCGAAGAAACGGGCCGGGATCGCCCGTTTTTGCAGCTCCGTGGCGAACCACTCCCCAATCTCCCTGGTGTATACGAGCAGCGCCACGCCGCCTGTGCCGATGCGGTGGGCGCGGGTGAGCTCACGCGTGAGTGCGGCCGCGGCCCGTGCTTCGCCTTCTCTGCTCAGTCCCCTTACCCAGATTGGCTTTGAACCCTCGCGCACGCTCTCTGATGCGTCGTCTTCATATTCCGGGCCCAGGACGGAGAAGGAGGCCTGATCGAGCTGGAGTGTGGACCGGTAATTCTTCTTGAGCACGCGCGTACGACCCACAAACGCGAGCCTCGGGTCAACGTCGGACCAGCCATACCCGCGGCCATACAAGGTCTGCTTATCGTCGGCAGCGAAGAAGATGCCTCGCTCGCTCTTGACCAGGTTGGCGACCATCGCGAGCGCCACCGGGGGCAGGTCTTGGGCCTCGTCGAGGATTACCGCGTCAAACTGCGGCTGAAGGCGGCCGTCGACCAACGCTTGTCTGACCCGGCTTCTCAGCGCGTTCCACGTGGTCAACCTGGCTTCAACGAGCGCTCGCTGGAAGGCGACATACAGGTCCCAGACGCTTGTGCGGACCTTCTCCCCGAACGGGCGGCCTCGCCCAGCGCGCGGCGTGACGAGGTAGGACTCGAGCGTCTGCAGCCCGCGCCCTGAGAGAATCCAGTGAAACTCATCGAGCAGGTAGTCCACCGGTATGCGGCGGAGAGCCTGCGCCTGCAGCCGGCGCTGGAATCCGCCATGGCTGGGAGGCGCGAACGTCTGGAGTAGCGCGCGCAGCATCTTGCGAGAGGTGGTCCTGTCGACGATATCACCGACTTTCCCAAGGTCCCTGGCCATGCCCATCATCACCTGGTCCACGGTGGCGACGCGTACTCGGCGGCGCTGGTCTTCGCTCAGGAGCTCGTCCAGCAGCTGCTCGCTCATGCGGGTCAGTGAGCGTGTATAGGTGACAAAGAGCACGCGGCTCTGTGGCCCGGCGTGGGTGAGCTCCTCTTTGACACGGTAGAGCGCCACCGTGCTCTTGCCCGTGCCAGCACCACCTTTCACCAGGGTGGGGCCCGACAGAGAAAAGCGGGTGAGCGCTTCCTGCGCTGGATCCATGCGGAGCAGGAAGGAGACAAGGTCGCCTGCAGTCCACGCTTCGAGTTGAGCGGTTTGCTCCACCACAAGGTCGGGCTCCTTCAGGGTCTCTTCGATGGGCTTGGGGAAGAGATTGTCGAGCACACGCTGCAAGACGCCCTGTGGCACCCCTGAGTCCAGCAAGGCGTCGGCCGTGCTGCAGCTCGCCAACGCTGGAATCAGATCGGCGGGCACTTGGAGCTGACGAAGCCACGCGGCGTCAAGCGCTCGAGGCAGCGCCTCTTCCTTCGCTGCTGCATGCGGTCGCGCTTGCTCTGGGGCGAGCGACAGGGTGCGGAGCCTGATCTCTCGGGGCCCGCGAGGCCCATCATCGCTTTCCGTTGGGATCTCAGGGTCCCCGCCGATGGGCGCCGTAGGCTCCTCCGCCACCATCACCGTTCTGTACGTCTTCTCTTCTCGCTTACGAATAGCAAGCAGCTTCACCCAGTCTGCGCCGTAGCTGTAGAACAGACGGTAGGCCCCCAGCCGGACTCGGCACACTCCCTTGTGGCCCTTGAGTGCCTTCCGCACCTTGCCGTCGGGCTTGGGGTCAACAAGCAGATGTTCGATCTTCTCGAAGAGCGAGTCCCTCCGCTCCTTGGGGAATCCGAACAGCTGCGCCGCGCAGCTGGGCTTGATGCTGAGCTCACGCCTGGCCATCTGTCTCCTCGAATGAGATGCCTAGTTGGCGCCCCAGCACGTCCTGCACTTGCGCCCACCCTGTGCAAGGGACTCGCCACGTGTAGTCGGCGCCCAGGAGGCCACAGGCGAATATGAAGCGGTACTCTGCCCGAGGCAGTCTCGGTAGCCGGACGCTGATCTCCCGAGCATCGGAGGCACATGGGACCGTGGTGCCTCCCGCTTCCCTCGCCAACGCGAAAGACGCCCGAAGCCCCTCATCACTGGTTAAGGTGCGCCGTCCCAAGCGGTCGACCCACGCGTAGCGAAACCAGTAGCCGGGCATGCGAAGGCGAAGGAGCCCCTCGGGCACAGAGCACTGCCGGAATCGCCCATCGCGCCAGCTGTAGGCCTCAGTCCAATCCTCGGGGCCAATCTCGGGATCGCGTGCTGCGAGGCTCGCCAGGAAGGCCTTGTCGGCACGTGGGGCGCGGTCCAGTCCAGTCCATCGCTCGATGGACACCTCGATGGCCCCTGGTGGGGCTGTCCGTACTCTTCGAGGCAAACCACTGAGCGGCTCGCCGTCCAGAAACCTGGCGGGCCGCGCCCCAATGAGCAGCGCGTTTCCGCCGGGCAACGGCACGTAGCGCAGCGGCGCCGGCCCAACGAGCCCGTGCCCAGACAGGAGGTCTCCGGCCCTGAGCAGGTTGTCTACCGCCTCGGCCACTTCTTCGCGCGACAGCCCAGACCGTTGACGGACGCGGTTGTGCAGCCACTGCCGCTGGACGGGGCCGGCTGCATGCGCCTCCTCCCGTACGGTTTCGAGCAACGACGGGCCAGGAAGCGCGGCTTGCAAAAACGCCACCTTCATCTTGTGCTCCAGTGGAACTGCTGGATGAAGGACCCTGGGGCTTCAGAGAGGGCGACGGGATCTCGCGGGAACATCGCTCCCGGAGCGAAGTAGAGCCATCTGTCGCGCGCGACCACGAATGCCAGGGCTAGACCCTGATGCCCGCATGCTTCTGTAGCCCGGTCCCTCAGAGCCTGGTCGAGCTCGTCGCCGACGACCAGGACCGCCACGGGTTCGTGCTCCAAGTGGGTTGCCGTGAGCACCGGCCGGTGAGCGACGGCTGCGCTCACAGACCAACCGAGCGCCGCGAGCAGTCGCTCAGCGAGCTTTTCGATCAGCGCCGTATGTCCGCCGCGTGCGTGCGCAACGAACTTGGCCACGGCGGCTTCCAGGTCGGCCACGCGTTCTTTGCGCTTGTGCACCACACTGCGCTCGCCCAGCTCCCCAAAGTCGAAGGTGAGTACGCCCAGCGGGGCTTGCCGAAGCAGGCTCGTCTCTACCTTCATCGCCTCAAGCGGGAGCGACCCGCTCGCGTCCACCGACAGGCTCCGGGTCACAACACGGCTCCCGCGCCAGTGAACGTCCACAGGCCAGAGTGCCGGCGCTCGTACCTCGACGGGCCAGTCGGAGAGGTCTGCGGCGCCTTGGGGCGTCACCTCAATGGCTTGCGAGACCCAGGGGGGCGGCTCATCCGAGACCTTGAATGCCAGGCGAACAAACCCGATGTCCGTGTCGGCTGGCGTGACCTCCAACGCGTGGGCTCCTGGGTTGAGCCCGCTCAGCGCTACCGTCCATTCCGCGCCGGGCGGCATCGGGCGCGCCCCGTCGACCGTGGTCAGCGTCAGCTCCCCGAGTCGCGTCGCGACCACGCCGGAGACGCTGAGCGCTGGGTCCTGTGTTGGCGAAAATACAGGGATGCGCTGCCCGTCTGGCGCCCGTCGCCAACGCAACGGGCAGGTGGACCAGTGCGTCTCGAGCCCCTCGGCCGACACGCGGAGCCCCAGTTCGGGAGGTAGCTCGTCGGTGACTTCAAGTTCACAAGCCGTCCATGCGCCGACCGCCCAGTGCTTGGCACCTACGGGAGCTTTCAGCTCCGGGGGGAGTAGCAGCCGGACCCGCTCTCCGACGCGTACGTGAGGCCCCAGCTTTCGTAGCGCGCGGCCAGCGCTGTCGCGCCGAAAGATCGTCGCACGCCCCTCGTCGAGCCCCGGGTGCTCGTATGGCTGGAGCAACCTGGTCAACGGGCCGGCCTCCAGTGTGAAGGCGGCGGGCGATGGCTGCACAGGCAGTCGCGCGACTCGACCGCGGATGAACTCCGCGCTGACTGGCTGGCCAACGACGACCACCTCGTCGATGAAGGGAGGCAAGGGCTCCACGCCCAGCACCCAAGTCAGGCCCTTCTCCGAAAGCTCGAGGTAGGAGGTTCCGTCGAGCTGGGGCGGCAGGTCCGGGTGTGCGCTCAAGGGCTGCGGCGAGAGCAGCCGTTTTCGTAGCCAATCCTTGAGCTTGTCGGGGTTGCTTGCCCTCATCCGCTGCGGCGGCGGCAGCTCCTCGACGAAGCGCGCTACAACGCGCAGGCTGTCGGCCGCATCTGCGTAGAACACACGGTCCGCGACGTCAGGGTTCTGGCTCACCAACCGGACGTGGTCATTCTCGGTGACGAAACGCTTGAGAACGACGGTGTAACTGCCTACGTGGTCAAGCTGCACCGCCGTCACGGTGCCATCGTCGACCGCCTCAGCGAGCTCCATGATGAGCCACGCGCCATCTGCCAGCGGCCGCTTGCCGCCGTCCATGCTGTCGCCTCGCAGGCGGACCACAAACTGGCGATCATTGGGAATTCGGTCGGCGCCTAGGGCGTCGACCCACCCAAGCACTGGCACGTCGTCCGTCAGTTGAGAGCGCAGGTCAACGCTGGGCTCGGTGCTGCCCAACACAGAGAGCTCGAGCAGCGGGAGGAAGCGCTGGAACTGTAGCTCGGCGGGCACGTCGTCCAAGACCTTGCGTCGCAGTGCTCCACGACGTTTGACCACGCTGCCGTTGAGCGTGAACCGCGGGTCGGACGGGCTGAACGTTTCGTTCTCCTGGAGCACGAGGCTCAGGTCGAGCTCTTCTCGGGTGGTCAGGAGCGCCGCGACGCGCTCATTGGCGATGCTCTGGGTTGCGTGCGCCCAGTCACCCCAGGGGGTGGCCTGAAAGCGTGCGTCCAGGTGGGGTGGCAGCTCCAGACGCTCAGACTTCGGGGTGGACCGCAGTCGCTCCGCAGCCGTCGTGGCTCGCCAACCGCCGGGCAGCGCGGCGTCCAGCGGCGCGTGGAGCGGACGTATGCCTGTGGGCCACAGCGAGCTCACCCGTCCTCCTCGAAGTCGTGGCTTTCGAAACCGAGCGTGTTGCAGTTTTCGATCACCGTGCGGACCGTGGCCTCATCAAACGCGGTCGCGCCCGTCACTTCGATGTTGAGGGTGACGGTGACTTGTCCCCCGGCCTTGCGAAGGTGAACGAGCACCTCGTTCTCAATCTGCTGGGCTGAGACGCCAACGCGCGCGGCGTCGAGCTGTACATCGCCGAAGAAAGACGTCTTCTTCGCCTTCGTCGGAGGTGGTGGTGGCGGCGGGTCGCCAGTCGGTCCGTCCAGTGGCGGGTCACCCGTTGGTCCGTCGGGCGGCGGTGGGTCACCGATCGGCCCGTCAGGTGGTCCGGGGGGCTTCGGCGTCTCCGATTCGCTCTGCGCTCTCGCGATGGCGGCACGCACCACCAGCACGTGCTCATCCAGGGGGAAGGGGAGCTTGCCTCCGCCGTAGACCAGGTCCTCGTAGCGCTCGGTGGCGTCATCGAAGCTGCGCGCCAAGGCGAAGTACTGATCGACGAACATCTGGCCTGCGCCATCGACCGCAGCGCCGACGAGCACGTCGAAGTTGCGCAGCCGATCCAGGTAGAGGTAGTCGGCGTAGTAGCCCCTGAGGGTTCCCAGGCTCACGTGGTTGCGGTCGGCCCAGAGCGCTGTGTCCATGGCCATGCGCAGGTTGAGGCCCCCGAGCTTGGTCAGGAGCTTGCCGTCGCCGACCAGCTTCTTGCTCGCGCGCTCCGCCAACGAGTCGGAGCCTCGCGGGATGCGCACCTCCTCCCACTCGATGGCGTCCTGCGGGGTCTCCTGAAAGGGAGTGAGCGCGTGGATCCAGGTCTCCGCGATCCGGACGGTCGCTGTGTCCTGCGCCTGCTTGAGCCGAGACTGCGCTTGCTTGCGCTGAAAAGGTGTCAGGTTCAGCACCTCCTCTTCGTTGCAGATGGACTCCCACGCCATCAGCTGGCGTACAGCGTCGAGGAGACGGTCGAGCTCCTTCACGTCGGCCGCGAGGAACACCAAGGTGTTGCGGTGTTTGCGAGGCACGTTGCCGCGCTGCTCGAGAAAGTCGCGCGCACGCTTCATCGCGCGAGAATCCTGGTTTCTTCGGCGGTGCGCGGAGCTCGGGGGTAGCACCACGAGTTGTGCGTCGAGCTCGTCTGGCACGGCCCCGGTGTCCTCAGGACAGACGTAGACCCGGGGGAACTGTCCGCGCCGCTTCTGCTCGCCCGAGAGCAGGTCCTCCAGGGTAGCGAGCACGTCGGCGCGCTCGTACCGACTCGCTCGATCGGCGGCGGTTCGATTGACCGACGGGTGGGTTGAGAACCAGTAGCGCGTGCCATCCTGGTAGAGATACATGCCCTTGTCTGACAGCTTGCGCAGCGCGTCGTCGAAAGCGGGCACCGTCTCTCCCGGCTGCGCGCAGCCCAGGCGCACGGCGCGCTTGTCGATGCCGGGCGTGTTGCGGCGGTGACCAGGAGCGCTGCCCATGTAGATGGTGCGGGCCACACGCCGCGACGCAGACAAGGGCGTCAGCGTGGGGAACTCCTGATCCAGCCGCGTGGAGAGGGCGCCCGGGCCGTCGATGTCGGTGGAGAGCACCGGCTCCCACTGGTCTTCGAGGTAGCGGACCAGCTCCTGTTTGACCGTCGGCTCGTCGATCGGGATCGACGCCGGGAGGATAAGCAGCCCGTGGTCCTCCGCCTGCCAAAGCACGTGCACCACGTTGGACAGCAGGCGCAGCACCCCGCGGGTTCGCTGAAACTTGTCCAGCGTTGACCACGCGCCATAGAGGGCCTCGAAGAGCGCAGGGTGAAAGGGGTAGGCGCGCTCGAGCTTGTCTTGGTAGATCTGTTCCCTGCACTCCGGTGGGAAGCCAGCCTGGCGCGTGTACATCTTGGCGAAGGCCGCGGCTACGGTCCGTTTGGTCTGCTCTCCCTTGCGATCGAGGTCTTGGAAGAGTCGTCGCCGGACGATCTCGAAGCCCTCCTCCGCGCTCGCAGGGCGCCACGACGTGCCCACGCGCTGAAACACGTCGCGAAGGGTGTCTAGCGCGAACTTGCCGTTGGAGCCGCCGATCTCGATCCGAGACGCGGGGATCGACGCGACCACCAGCACACCGGGCGTACGGCTCGCAGACTCGGTCAACGCCTGCGCGAAGGAGGCCTGGGCTTCGAAGTCGCCAGCTGGCAGTCCGCGCTTGTCGACGAGCTGTCGGGCGTAGGCCACCCACTCGTCGATGAGCACCAGGCACGGCCCGTACTTCTGGAAGAGCGTGTCGAGGGTGCTGGAGCCCGGGCTGACGCCTGCCTTGTCGGATTTGGCGACGAGCGCGTAGCCCTCCTTGCCGCCAAGCTGCCACGCCATCTCGCCCCAGAGCGTGCGCACATAAGTGCCGTCGGGCTTCTGCGTCACCTCGCCAGGGCTCAGCGCGGTTCCGACCAGCACCGCTCGACTGGCTTTGGGCACCTCGGTGACGTCCGCGTCGCTGAGCAGCGGCCCGACACCAGGAAGTGTCTTCGGGTCGACCCCAGAGAACAGGTGATACAGCGAGAGCATGGAGTGGGTCTTGCCGCCACCGAAGTTCGTCTGGAGCTCGATGACCGGATCGCCGCTGGTGCCTGTCAACCGTCGAAGGGCGCACAGGAGCAGGTCCCGGATGCCTTCGGTGATGTAGGTGCGCTTGAAAAAGGCGATGGGCTCCGCGTACTCGTCCCCAGCCTGGCCTCGGCGCACCTTGTCCAGGTCCGCGGCGAACTCAGCCTCTTGGAAGCGACCGGACGCCACATCGGGGTGGGGCCGAACCACGTCGCGCCACCGCGCGAGATCGCTCCGTGCTTGGTCGGCCAAGACAAGCAGCCGCTGGTTCGAGCGGCGCTGGGCGTCCTTGAACGCCTTCTGCAGCGCAGCCTTGGCACGCTCGACCTTGGCTTCTTGTTCGGACGCTGAGACGGCGTGCAGCAGATGCTGCGCTGCGTCCAGATACCGCAGCGTTGCGTCGTGTGCCGGCTCTTCTCCAGCGCTGAGGCGTTCCGGGAGCGGCGCGAGCTCACGGAGCAGCTCTCCTTCGGTGTCGCCTAGGACACGCGCGAGCACGGTCCAGTTGTCCACCGCGCTGGTGAGCGTTGCCTGAGCCGTCTGCGCCGGCAGCGTGCGGTTGGCGCCCCCTAGCTCCCTCTCGAGGAAGGGGTAGAGGCCGACGACGAGGTCTTCGAGGGTCGAGGAGAGCACTGCGTGGTGCGTGGGCATCAGAGGAGCTCCTGTTGTTGGCGTGCCTCGCCTGGAGAGGCGTGAGGCGTGCTGCTGGCGGACAGGCGGGAGAGCTCGGGCCAGGCGACGACCAGTCGGTTGTACGCGCCGGCTTCCTCCGCTTTTCCTTGGCGCTCGCATGTCGTGTAGAGGCGGTATGCAAGCTGCTTGACCGAGTCGAGGTGGCGGGCCAGGCGCGGATCCTGTTCGATCTCGGAGAGTAGCGCCGCTGCGGCGAGCTCGCCGGATTCGTCGAGGCGCTTGATGAGGTGCTGGGTGGCTTCCCAGACGGTCGGCCTTGCGTCCGCAGACGGGCTCCAGTCGGCTCGCAGCTCAGCACGAGAAAGCAGACGCGCCTTGCCACCGCCTGCCTCGAAGATGCCGGCCTCTTGTACGCCGGAGACCGAAACGGAGCGTGCGCGGGCGAGGGTCTCGGCTGTGCCGTAGTCACCGCTGCTGAACGCGTGGGATTCGAACCAGGTGATCGCGAAGCGTGAGTCCAGGTCGAGGTCGCCTTCGTCTTCGCCTTGCAGTTCGTCCATCACGTGGTGGATGAGCTGCAACGCGCTGCCCACGGTCATCGATGAGCCGTCTGACTCCAGGACGCGGGCGTGCCGGGAAAACACCGCGATGCCCGGGCCAATCGACGCCTGAGCAAGATCGACTGGGGCGATATTGCTCTTCTGGAGCCTGTGGAGGGCGACTGGTAGCTCACGTCGAAGTAACCTGCGGAATGCAGCGCGGGTGATCGTTGTAGCGGTCGCCGCACGCTTGCGGCAGACAAGTACAACCGAGGACGCCAGAGCATTCGTGCCAATACTAATGGACCTCGATGACCTCTCAGTACGGACCGGCCAGGTCCCTGACACCAGGAACCCAGACCGCATTACCGCTTCGAGAAAAGTCTCCCAGCCTGTCGAGGTAATTCCGTCCTGTCTGAGCTCTGATTGTTTGAATGCGTAGTAGATTGTCGCAGGAGAAGTCTCATCACACCTTGAAAACAACTGTTTAATAGCCAAGGTCATCCCGCGAAGAAAGAAACTCTCCGAGGCCGCCTTTCCACCGTGTCGATAAGGCGACGCGACAAGCTCATCCCTCTTCGGAACAACCATCGTCCCCATCATGGTTGCAAACGAAGCACCCAAGCTGCGTCGCAACCATGTGTAGAAGAAGTCGGACAGATCGGCATAGCCGATGTTGTCGTAGTAAGGTGGATCAGTTGAATAGAACCGCAATTGGGCTATTTCGCGAGTCTCCTGAGCAGCGGCTTGTCGGACGACCGCATCGACGTTTGCTGGCAACTGCCGGATGACTTTGAGTTGCCCAGCGATTGAGATCCTCAGGTCTCCAGCCGCCCCGGCGAACGGGTTGAGCTCGGAATAGTCCCAGACCATGGGTAGTGCTTGGCGTGAGAAGGTCGTCTTTGCCTGATCTCTACTAGGGCTCCAAATAACCAAACTGCTGTTGTAATCGGCAAGTTTGCTAACGCCAAGGGCAAGATATACCCCAACAGCCTCTCCGTACGCCGTCGCGCCAGTCCCCCCGTCCTCAAGCCCTCGGCCATCGTCCTCCCAGCCGGCCGAGACAGCATCCCTGTGGGCCTGGCCGCGAGCCACCTCCACCAGGTCTGAGAAGGTGTTGAGCGCAACGAGTTGGCGTGCCGTGAAGAGATCGCCATAGGTCGTCAAGCCGTATTCCACCGTCCAGAAGTTCCTTGGGTCGATTGGGAGTGCCTGATTGGGCCTCCAAGGAGACACGACGGACATGGCGATCGCTTCCATCGCGGAGCTCGGCGGAACATACAGTCGAGACCGATTGCCTTCCAAAACAACTGCCATGAGTCGCGCACTCATGCGGCCTGCCCGGCCCTCCGATTTCACGTAGTCTGGCTCGATGGGCGTCCCGGAAACTACGCAACGAAAGTGCGCGCCGCGTCCGGTCTTCGTGCCCTTCTTGATCTCGGCAGGCTCTACTGGCTTACCCTTCCGTATCTCGAATGTGTAGGTCGCTCCGTCCACAACAGGTTCGACCCAGGTCTCTTTGCCCTTCTTGGTGGAGAGGAAGAAGTTCGAGACAAGCGGAACCTTCACCCCACGAAACGCGGGGTTAGGACTCTCAACCGTACGCGCCCAGAGCCATGCGATGACCGTTCTCTCTTGGCCCACGTATGGTTGTAGGTCACCTCGTCCCTCAGCCATCTCCGCTGTGATCAAGACCTTTGGGTAGAGGTGGCCGATCTTCTTGTAGGCCTCCTCGCGCATCCATTCGCCGTACCGACGTACATCTTCGGCGAGCCCTCGCGCGCCTGCCCAGGTCTCTCTCAGGGCGGCCGTCTTCTGCCGTCCGGTGGCTTGCAACGGCCCTACGGGCGCCCGCCCAGCGAACTTGGGGGGAATCTCGATAAGCGCCTTGTTGATCATCACCGCCACAGGGTTTAGGTCTGTCGCGATCGCGCGCAGCCCCAAGCGCTGGGCCTCGAGTGGGATTGAGCCTCCGCCAGCGAAGGGATCGTGTACCGGCGGGAGCACTTCAGCCAGGTAGTCACGGACCACCGCCGCGGCCACGTCGGCTTTCAGCACAGCCTCCTCTCGCTCGCCGCCAATCCCGTCTGCAACAAGACCACGGGCGTAGCTCTGGGCGATCTCTTTTCGCGCGGCGTTGAACACCTGCTCGTTGTTGGTGTTCTTCCAAGGCACCATGGCCTCGATGATGCGAAAAAGCCGCTGGCGCTCCGCGTCTTGCGCTTCTTCTGTCGGAAAGCGCTCGGGCCAGGACGAGGGGTCGTCGACGAGCTGGCCAAAGAGCACCGAGCGCGCCGCTGCGAGCGGTCGCCGCGCCCACCACAGGTGCAGCGTCGACGGGTGCCCGTGGCGAATCGACTTCTCCGTTGCCGACGCAGCGTTGATGGCGTCGAGCGGCATAGCCACTTCGATCAGCTTCTTGCGATAGGTCACAGGCGGTTCTCCCTTGGGTCTCTGGGCTGGAGACGAGACCACATCAACGCCCCCACAGCGACCACAGTCGGTCCGGCAGCGGGTGCGCGAGCTCCATGCGACAACGCATGGGGTGCTTGCCGTCCGCCTTCACAGGCTCGTCATGGTCCACGTAGCGCAGTGTGCCACAGTACACAAAGGGCTCTCGCTTCTGTGTCTGCAGGAAGCAGTGCAGCTGTCGTCCGTCGATCTCGTGTTCGAGCACCTGCCGCGCCCACTTGTTGCGCTCGCCGGACTTGAGCCGGCGCCCCATGCGGTTCTGAGTCTCCCACTGAAAGAGCGAGCGGCTCAAGAACGCGTCGCGATAGCGGTGCTCCTTTTTCACACCGCGGCCCTTCCGCAGCGTGATGAAGAGCGCCGCCGCGCGGTGACCGAACTTGTCTAGGGGCACATAGCCCTGGTCCCAAACGGGGTCCCGTGGGCGGTAGATGCTGCCGAAGAGGGCCGCGATCTCCTTGCGGACGTAGCCGCGCCAGAGCTGAAAACGCAGCTCGGCCTCGACGCGGCCCAGGACCCTGGCCACCGGGGTCAGCCGCATGCCAGATCGGACGGGCATGTCTGGTACCGCTGGGTTGGCGCTTCGCAACCACCACTGGCCGTCGCGGCGCTCGGGGGTCTTGATGGCGACCAGCGGCTCGCCGCCATTCTTGCCGATGAGCAGACAGGGCCCGTCCATCGCCGCTGGGTCGCGCTCGTGGCGCTCGAGCCAGCGGCAGAGCACCAGGTCACCGTGGTGGATGGGCTTCGCGCCGCCGTTCATGGAGTCGCCGTCGGCCTTGACCAAGAAGTGCGTACAGGCGTCGTAGCGGCCTGCAACGGGGACACAAACTGGGGCAGCGCCGCTCACGTCGACGCTGGGATGCAGGCCGCATGCGGCCTTCTGGTCTGGAAAGAACGCCAGCTCCGTGCTGCCGTCGTCGCTGCGCTGCGCCAGCGGCCTGGCACCCTGGTCTGGAGTCAACCGGAAGTGTGTGCCCAGCTGTTCCAACCGAACGACGTGTCGGGTGTTGGCGCCACCGGCGCGCGGCCCGAACCA
>JAUILJ010001009.1 GCA_030433055.1 Polyangia bacterium | reverse complement strand
AGCGTGTGGTTCTCGGTCTTCCGCTGGGTGCGCACCAAGCACGTCATCTTTCTGTCTTTGTGCTGTCTCGCGTCCTACTACTTCGCAGCCGGCGTCGCGAAGTGGAAGTACGGGCCCGACCACAGCTGGCTACTGGAGAACCAGCTGACCAACCTCGCGGTGACGAACCACACGTTGGGCTGGCTGGGCTTCATCAGTGAAGAGACGTTCATCAAGATCATCCACGTCATGAGTCACATGAACGTGATCAACGCTGGATATACGTTGTTCATCGTCGAGCTCGGTGTGATCGTGCTGATGTTCCTGCCGCCGAGGATCTCCAGGTACTACTGGCTCGCAGCGGCGGTGCTTCACGTGGGGATCTTCGCCTTCTCCGGTATCTTCTTCTGGAAGTGGATCATCACCGACATCTCGATTTACTGGTTCCTCTCTCGAGGGGGGCTGGACATCCACAAGCAGATCTGGAGCCACAAGCTCGCGCTGCTGTTCGGGGCAGCGCTGCTCTACTTCTCGCTCGACCGAGTCTACTTTTGGCCGCAGACCGGCGTGGCCTGGTACGACTCTCGGGTTCTTGAGCACTACACGCTCGTCGGTGTCGATCGGGATGGCGAGAAGCACACGATCGATCCCCTGACGATCACGCCCTTCGATACGCGCTTCATTCAGGGTGACTTCGGAACCATCACCAGAGAAAAGACGATATCGCGGACGATGGGTACGACCAACGACTACCGCCTGATGAAGCGTCTGAACGAGCTGAAGGACGACTCTGAGATTGACGAGATTCAGAAGCGCTATGGTCGGTCCCGCTACAACGCAAAGCAGAAGGCGACCTTCGATGCATTCATCAAGCGCTACTTCAGCAACACCAACCGCTATGGTGGAAGGAGACATCGCTGGCTCGCTCACATCGGTCGTCCAGATCACATCTGGATGCAGGCGCAAGGTGAGTTCTACGACTTCTCCAAGCCGCTGAAGACCGTCGAGGTCCATCGCCAGCGTGTATTCTACGATGGCCAGAAGCTGGTTCGCATCCCCGAGAAGAAGCTCTACGAGATTCCGATCCCGAACTGAGTCATTTCGGTGCCTTGCGGAAATGAAGGCAGGGGCGCTAGCGGTAGATCGCCACGCTCTCCAGGTGAAACGGCGTCGTCTTGTTGACTCTTAGCCGAAGGTAGCGCGCGGACGTGGGCTTGAAGGTCAGCGTGGCCGTGTTGAAGGACTTCTTTCGTTCGGCCACTTTCTTCCAGTGCTTACGGTCGTCGCTCACCTCGACGAGCAGCGGGACCGCCCGGTCCTTGCAGCAGTCTCGACGGTTCTCGACCACGACCTTCGAGACGCGACGCCGCGCTCCGAAGTCATACTCCAGCCAGGGCGATTTCTCGCTGTTGGTGTGGAAGAACGGAGTGAAGGCTTTGCCCTGACACTTGTGGGTCTCTGGCGTGCAGTTGTTCAGCGTGGAGCTGGTACGCCACGTCGCGATGTTGGCGAGGTTCGCGCCACGGCTCACCAGGAACACGCCGTAGCCGCCCGCGACGGTGATCAACACGGCAATCACTCCACAGCGCAGCCCACGTTGAGCCCTGAGCGACTTGAGTCGTGCATCCGGCTCGTGCACCGCACTGACCGCGTCGGCTGCCAGGCCATGAAGCCCCGCCACGCACGCTGTGACCTCGGCTTCCTTGAGGGAGCCTCGCGCAGCGTCGTCGCCTGAAAACGCTCGTGCAATCAGCTCGGGGTTCTTCAGACCACTCAGCTCATGCTCGCGCAGCGCCGTCCAGGCTTCGGATCTCGATCCGGGGACGCGCCCTGTGCGGGCGGCGAGAGCCCAGAAGATCGCCTGAGTGAGCGCCTCGACGGCCACCAACTCGGCGTTGCCTTGCATGGGCTCGATGGGCCGAAGGATCCGCTCAGCGACTTCCAGCGCCGCAGCCGCCCGCCGCTTGAACAGCTGAGTCTCGCCTTCTTGACTGAGCGTGGCGCGGGTGGCTTCGAGTTCGTCGGCGCGAGTGAACCACTGGACGAACCGCCTCAGCGGGCCGGTTCGGGGCGTGGCGGGAACCGCCGGGGCGCCCGTCGCGGCTTCCTGCAGAGCGCTGCCTGGCTTCGAGGCGTCGCCGGCTGTGGTGGGTTCATTGGCGCTTGTCGCCGGGCCGGCGGGCTCCGAGCTGGGCTCCGAGATCGGTGCTTGGGTCGCCTCGCCCTGTTCGGCCTGTGCCGCGCCTTCGAGGGCGGCCGGTGTCCCCTCCGTGGTCGTGTCGTCAGCTTGGCTCATCCAGAGCCTCGGGTATCACGCTCCCAGCGCAGGGGCCAGAGTTCCGGGGAATCGCGAACACCTGGAATTTGGGGGTGAGGTGCTCTGGATCTGGTGAAATTGCCCACCCAACAGCTGTTCTTCAACACCCTGCTAAGGGGCGCGCCGTCGCTGACCCACGCCTCGAGCGTGACCTTGGGGTCACGGATAGATGCAGACGCCGTACTGGTCGTTGCCAACGTCGATGCACCAGTCGAGCTCGCCACTACAACCGACGCTGCGATCACACAGGCCGATGCACCGGCCCTGATAGCACTGAAATAGGATGTCGCAGTCGGAGCTCTGGGTGCAGGAGCCGTTCAGGTTGGCGCAGCTGGTGCAGCTCTCGCATCGGCCCTCCGTC
>JAUILJ010000091.1 GCA_030433055.1 Polyangia bacterium | reverse complement strand
TGGAGCTCGTTCAGGGTCTCTACCCGCGTCAGCTGGATTTCCGCCGCATGCTCGTCGCACAGACACAGCAAGCGATCCTCGATCAGTACTCGACGCGTCTTGTCCCCGCCGTGCTTGGTGTCGCTCTCACCAGCGGCGGCCAGGGTGGGTGCGCCAAGTCCGTCCGTCTCGGAGGACGCCAAAGCGCTGCAGATCTCACAGGGTCTACCGGACATCGGAGCAGCGTTGGCGGATCGGCGCGCCCTGGGCCAAGTTTCTCGCGCCGTTCTCCCGCTCCAGGGCAGCACCGCTGTTCGGCGCGCGGCGACCGTCTCCCGGGCTGAACCGCGGCCGATTTCCGCTCTGCCCACAGCGGGGGAGAGGAGCGCCGCGGCTGACCGGGCTGCGCCACACGAAGCCTGGTCCGTGTCGGGCGTTCAACGTCCCAGCGCCGCTCCCCCCTTGCGCGGATCCGCAGCCCCCACCTTGCGCCCCTTGTCCACGGCGATCAGCTGCACCGCGCTCGTGGTGAACGGCATCGTCCCCACGATCTCACCCCGCGCTTCCAGATCCTCCCACAGCGACTTGGGCGCGCCCTTCTCCAGCGCGATATACCATTTCCACGTGGGAACGTAGAAGCGCCGCTCGGAGACCAGCTTCTGAGGGTCCACGCCTAGCGCCAGGCGCGCCAGCACCAGCTGGGTGACGTTGGTCGCGATGGTGGTCCCCCCGGAGCCGCCGATCCCGAGCACCGGAGCCCCATGCTCGACGACGATGGTCGGCGTCATGCTGCTGACCGGGCGCGCACCGGGCCGCGCCCGGTTCGGTGACTGCTTCATGCCCAGCGCCGCGACGTCCTTGTTGGAGGTGAAGTCGTCGAGCTCGTCGTTCATCTGGACACCGCTGTTGGTCGCCGTCAGCTTCGCGCCGAACAGGCGATTCACGGTGGTGGTGAGCGAGACCATGTTACCCGCGGCGTCGCTCGTGACCAGGTGGTGCGTGCCATGCTCCTCCAGGCCAAAACGCGGAATATTGTGGGTGCGGTGCAGCGATATCTTCTTGCGCCGCACCTGCATGCGCTGGGAGCTCATCAGCTTCTCGATGTCGTACTTCTCGAAAGCCGGATCCCCAAGGTAACGCCCACGGTCAGCGATCGAGGCACGCATGCCCTCAGCGAGCAGGTGCTGGTAGGCCCCGGAGTCGCGCCCCAGCTTGACCAGCTCGGCCTTCTTGTACAGCCGAAGCGCCTGAACGAGCATCATCCCCCCGGCGCTCGGAGGCGGCATGGTGTAGACTTGGTAGCCTTCCCAAGTCGCGCTCAACGGCTTGCGCTCGATGGGCTTGTAGGCCTTGAGGTCTTCGAGCGTCAGCGCGCCACCGGCTGCTCTGACGCTCTTGACCATGTCCTCCGCGATTGGCCCCTCATAGAAGGCCTCGGGGCCGTGCTCGGCGATCGCCTCCAGCGTGGCCGCGAGCTTCGGGTTCCTCAGCAAGTTGCCCTGAGCGGCAGGTTTTCCGTTCGGGTAATAGACGGCCGCGATACCAGGATCTTGCATCAGCGTCTTGGCGCTCTGGGCGAGCATCTTCGCCAAATGGCTCTCGACGGGGAAACCTTTCTTTGCCGCACGGATAGCGGGTTCGACGACCTGCTTCCAGGTGCGCTTGCCGTATTTCTTGTGCAGAGCGTACAGGCCAGCGACCTCGCCGGGCACCCCCACCCACTTGCCCCGTTGGTCCCAGGCGAAAGGTCGATTCTCGAACGCTGCGCCATCGATGCCCTTTGGAGCAACCTCGCGGAAATCGAGCACGAGGGCGCTCTTGGTGCTCGCATCCCAGACCAGCGCAAACCCTCCCCCCCCGATCCCGCTGGAAGTGGGGCTGGCGACGCCTGCGACGAGCACCGCCGTCACAGCGGCGTCAACGGCGTTTCCACCTGCCTGCATTTGCGCCAGGGCTTCGCGCGCTGCGAGCCTGTTCTCCGATGACACCACATTGCGGCCGGCGTGCTGGGCCGAGGCGGGGGCCGACAGCGCTGCGAGCACGACGAATGCGACGACTACGCCAAGACAGCGTGGCCATCTGGGGGCACGCGCGGAACGTGCTCGAGAGTGAATCCGACGGGCGGCTGTGTCGCGGGTGCTTGCCATCATGATTGCCAGCTGTAGATAGGGAGCCTACACCCTCTTCACCACCCACCGCGCGCGAAGCAACCCCTTCACGCGCCCCGTTGAAAGACAGGTACCCGCGTGCGCTTGCTGTTTGTGATGGATCCCGCTGAATCCATGTCCCACGACAAGGACACCAGCTTTGCGTTCATGCGGGGCGCTCGAGCGCTGGGGCACCAGTGCCTGCACTGCCTGCCACGGAGCATCGGCCACATGGGCCGAGAGCTGTTTGCAGATGTGCGCCCGATCAGCGTGAGCGAGCAGCCGCCTCACGTCAGCCTGGGTAGCTCGGAGACCGTGCAGATCGCAGATCTGGACGCTGTGTTCATCCGCAAAGATCCGCCGTTTGACGTCGACTACTTGCACCTGACCCAGCAGCTCGATCTGGTGCGTGAGCGTACGCTGGTGGTCAACGACCCGCGGGGGCTTCAGGCAGCCAACGAGAAGCTCTTCGCCTTTCACTTCGCCCACCTGATGCCGAAGTCGCTGGTGACCAGTGACCGGCAACGCATCCTCGACTTCGTCAGCGACGTGGGCGGCCAGGGCGTGATCAAGCCGCTCGATGGCGCCGGGGGGATGGGTGTGCTCTCGCTCATCTCCACAGATCGCAACGCGCGCGCCATCGTCGACGTGATGACCCACGAGGGCAAGCAGCTCGCTCTGATCCAGGAGTACCAGCCAGCGGTGCGCGAGGGTGACAAGCGCGTACTGTTGCTGGATGGCAAGCCGCTTGGAGCGATCCTTCGCGTGCCTCGCGAAGACGACATTCGAGCCAACATCCACGTCGGCGGCACCGTGCGGCCAACCGAGCTGACGAGCGCAGAGCAGGCGCTGGTCGAGGAAGTGGGCCCACAGCTCGCTGCGCTGGGGCTCTACTTCGTGGGGCTCGATCTGATCGGCGGGAAGCTGATCGAGGTCAACGTCACGAGCCCCACGGGCATTCAGGAGCTGGCCCGCCATCTGGGCACACCCGTCGAGCAAGACGTGATCCGCTGGGTGGAAGCCCAACGCCGCTAGGCCAGCGCCTACATCGCGCTGACGGTGATGTAGTCCCGCGGCTCGTCGAACGCCTCGTCCATGCTCTCGCCTTCGTCGAGGACCTTGTCGCGATCTCGATCCTTCTCTTTGATCTCGACCACGAACTCGAGGGCGATGTTGGACGGCTCCGTGGTGCGGAAGCCGATATCGAAGCCGGTGAGCCCGGCGATCACCGAAGGCACGTACTTCTTGGTGAGAGGAGTATTCTCGGTTCTATTTCCCACATGGAAAGCATGGTTCACGAACGTCTCGGGCCCCATCGCGTTCTCGTCATCGGGAGGCGGAGGCGGGACCTGGAGGATGATGTTCATGGCCGTGGCCAGATCCGTAGCGACCTCGGTCATGTCATCGAACGTGAAGGTGCCCCTGAGCCTCGACGCCTCACCGGCGCTCTTGGCCTTGAGCTCGCGGTAGAAGTCGATCCCGGATAGGTTGGGCGCAACTTCACCGCGCTCCGCGTCCACGATCTGCAGCCCTGGCCAGTAGCGCCCGAACTCGTTCCAGGGGTCCAGCAAGACCTCCACGGTGTGGGCCTGGTCATCCAGGTTGCTGATCACCCAGGTGACTTGGACTTCGTAATCGCTCGGAGTGACGCTCGGATAGCGGTCGTAGGGGTCGACGCGGTTCTGGCGGCCACTCTGACGCTCCGTCTGGGTCGACTTGCGCACGGGCAAGCGCACGGGGAGCTTCACTTCGTAGAGCTGGGTCTCTCCGTCGTCGAACACCGGCGCAATGTCCGGAGTCATCCCCACTTGTTCGGGGCTGAGCGTGCGCGTCTCCTCCTCGTTGCCGCAACCGACGAGGCCTAGCGAGGCCGCCAGCGCGAGGCCCGAAGCCCACGTGATGGAGGCTCGAGCCCCCGACCAGCGCGTGCGCTTCCGCGAGGGTAACGCCTTGATATTCCAAGCAATCATTGGCCCGTCTCTCCTGCGGTCAGAACCGCAAACCGCTACTTCCCCGTTTCAATGCGAAGTGGATGCCAGCTCGCCAGGGGAGCGTCGGCTCAGGCCCAGCTCACTTCTTCTTCGCACTCGGTCGGAAGCTCCAAGAGTAGTTCGCCCCGGTCGGCTTGTCCGCCGTTGGGAAGTGCAACCGGCGCACCTGGCGCAGGATACAGCTCGTCACCCTCGGCCCCACGGAGCCGCTCACGTTGGCGGAGCTCACGCTGCCGCCTGGGGTGATCGAGAAGCTCGCAGAGGCGCCGCCCTGCAAGGTGGGCTGGCGCGCCAGCGCGGAGTCATAGCAAGCGCGGAACGCGCCGTAGCGGGAGTTCATGACAGACGCGATCTGCTGCGGCGTGAGTCCTTGACCGCTCTTCTTGGTGCCGCCCTTGCCGTCCACGCCGCGCTCGCCGCTGCCGCGACCGCTTCCGGCGCCTGCGCCAGTTCCGTCGCCGCTGCCGCCCTTGCCTGGGCCGCCGGTGCCTTTGCCTCCCGGGCCTCCGCGCCCCTTGCCGTAGCCACCGCCTTTGCCAGGTCCCCAGCCGGTGTCCAGCGTACCAGCTCCGTACGGAACTCCGCCCGGGCCCTCACCGCCACCGCCGGAGCCGCTGCCCTTGAGCCCCAAACCGGGGCCCTTGCCGAGCACGATGTCATCGGAACCGAGTCCGCCGAGCGCATCCGCCACGGAACTGATGGTGCCCAGGGTCTTCTGAACTTCCGCTCCGACCTCGCTCGAGAGGACTTCGCTCATGCCTCCCAGGCCAGGCTTCGGCTCTCCGGGCATGTGCGTCTCGTCGGCCTCGCCCTGCTTGCCGAGCTTGCCTTCAGCGCCGGCGATCTTCTTGCCTCCGCCTTGTTCCTTCTTGTCCTGTGCGCCGGGGTCCTTCACCCCGGAGCCCTTGTCTTGCCCTTCTTCGTTGCTGACCTCGGGCTTCGTTTCTTCCGGCTCCTCTTCCTTCATGTTGAAGCGGAGCAGGAGCTCCTTGCGATCGGTCAGCTCAATCGGCTTCGGTACTGCCGGTGGCGTGGCCAGCCGCCAGGCAATGACCAGAAAGCCGACGACGCTCATGGCGGCGAAGATGAACGCGACCAGGAGCACCCAGGGGATGACCAGGCTTCCGCGCGGAGGTGTGGTGTTCTCCGTGAACTGGAAGAAGATGGAAAATGAGCCGTACTGCAGCAGGCCGTAGTCACCGGCGACGATGGGTACCGGCGCTCCGCTGCGCGCGAGGTCTGCCGGGTTCTCCTGACGCCCGCGCAGGTGCACGACACCCCCAACACAGCCCCGGCAGTCGAGCTGCCAGCCGCCTGCCATGGCTTCTACCGGAGCGTCCGCGATCGGGACCCCATCGGGCTTCGGCAGCACGGCGGCCTTGTCATCACCTAGGACGAATGACTCCCCGCCGATCAGGTCGCGCACGGCGACGACGTTCGTTCCCCAGACGGCGGCCGCGCGCAGCGATATCACGCTGGACTTGGAGCGACGGGGGGCTTGCATTGGTTGCATCGTCATGCGCAGGACTCTCGTTACCGCAGGGAAGGATGATGACGGGTGTAAGAAAGCTCACGCAGGAACGAGCGGTGCCCCAGGGCGCCCGCTTCGAACTCCGCCCGAACGCGGCGCAGGAAGTACTGGATCTGGGGAGACTTGAGCCGACCTTCGACCTCCTGGGGACCGAAGGTGTACGTCTTCATCCCCTCGTCGCCTTTTTCGACCTTCTCCACCTTCACGGCAGCGTCGTCTGCCTTGGGCGCTTCCTTTTCGCCCTTGCCCTTGCCCCGCTCGCTGGCCTTCGCTTGGTCGGCTTTGTCCGAGGCTTTTTCCTCCTTGGCGGCCGCCTCCTTGCCCTTCTTCTTCTGAGCCGAGGCCTGAACCGAGGTCAGAGCCAAACCGAGGAACAACAAGGCACCCACCGCACGCAGTCTGCGTCGCATCGCCATCAGGATACCCGAGCGCTCACCGTTCGTCAGGTTGAAGCCCGCTTACATCGCGAAGCGAGCGACATATCGGTGTGGCAAAGCGTGCCGCAAACCTGCGCGGCGCTGTAGCTCGACCGCCAATCGGGGGGCGCTCCCCGCTGGAGCGGGGCCGAGTGGGGTCCCCGGCCCGCGCCCGAACCAGCTCCTCGAGTGATGCGGCTCTCAGCGAAAGGTATCGCTGGGTCACGTATTCGCAACGGACACGCAACTCCAGCCCACACCAGCCGAGACCACTTCATGACCGTGACCCGGCCGGGCAGCGAGCCCATCAGGCAGCCTCGAGTGAGCAACGACCCCCAGCGCGCGACCGAAAGACCAATCCGTACGGATACAGGCCCCGCGACCCGAGGCGTAACGCACCTCGTACAGCGGGCCACGTCGAGCGCTCGCCGCTCGCACGAGCTCCAGCACCCGAGCGCCAGCGCCGCGCTGCGCAGGCTGGATGAGTTTCGGAGGTCCTTCGCTGGTCCCTACGTGGTGGAGGGGAAGCGACTGCTGATCGACCCCCATTTCAGGATGAACGGGGGCTATGGAACCAACCCGGACGAAGCCGTGCGGCGTGCCAGCGTGGTGCTGACGCCGAAGGTGCTCGCAAGCCTGAGCAGCGCTCTGCGCCTGACGGCGACGGGCAAGGCAGAACCGCGAGTGCTCGTACGGGTGACCCAGGCGCTGATCGATGCCGGAGCGCAACGCGAGTTCGGTGAGGGCCCTGAGGCAGTGCGCAAGATGATGTGGAAGTATGGGATCGGCGTCGATTGTTCTGGCTACTGCCGGCGAGCGTTCCTGGCCAGCAGGGGCGTCAGCGAGGCCCAAGCGAGCGCACGCTATGGCATCGGGCGTAGCGTCGACGGCTTCGACCCCGATCAGCTCAGGAGTTTCCGCAAGGTAAAATGCGAAGCCGCTCGCGCCGGAGACGTCTGCAAGCTCGGCCACGGACGCGACAACCACAAGGTCATCGTCGCGCGCCACGACGTGATCCCCGGTGGCCAGCGCAGCGTCGAAGTACCTGGGCACGGCCCGCTTCCGGCGAGCTTTCGCGGCAGCGGGCGGGTCCACGTCTTTGAAGTCGACTCATCGTGGGGCGCGGGGCCTCACGGCTCGGCCCAGGGGGGCGTCGGGCGACGAGTCTGGGTCTACAGCGAGGCGACGGGACGCTGGGGCAGCTATCACGCCAGCACGGGTAAGCTGGAAGTCAGCTCGAAGGGCCCGTACGGCTACGCGCTGAACGGTTTCTTCCGTCCTCGCAACGAGGACTGACAGCGCACGCAGCTCGCGCTGCACCCGAGCGCCGAACCGTCGACTCCCGTGGGTCAGAAGCCGCGCAGGTTGTTCATCAGGCGCTTCGAGATCACGATGCGCTGGATCTGCCCGGTGCCTTCGAAGATGTCGTAGACCTTGATGTCGCGGAACCACTTTTCGAGCAGCGCATGGTCCTCGGAGAGCGTTCCGTGGGCGCCACAGATCTCGATTGCGTCGATACAGGCGCGGATCGCGGCTTGACCCGCCAGCGCCTTCGACATGCTCGACTCCTTCGCGTTGGGGATCCCCTGGTCTGCCATCCAGACCGCTTTCCACACCATGATCCGGGCAGCTTCGAGGTTGCGGTTCACCCGCGCGAGTCGTTCTGCGATCGCCGCATAGCGCGGGATGGGCCGGCCGAGGACATAGTTGTCGCGGACGAAGTCGCGCGCGTACTCGTACGCTGCGCGACCGATGCCACACGCCATCGCAGCGACCAGCGGGCGCGTGTTGTCGAAGGTCTTCATCGCCGTCATGAAGCCCTCCTTCGTCTGATAGCGCTCCTCACCGCCCAGCAGGTTCTCCGCAGGGACATGACAGTCCTCGAGCACCAGCTCCGCGGTCTCGTTGGCGCGCAGCCCGAGCTTGTCTTCGATCTTGCCGACGAAGAACCCGGGCGTACCGCGCTCCACCACGAAGGCCCGATGCCCGGCACGGCCCAGGCTTGGGTCGATCGTCGCGAAGATCACCACCCAGGAGGCGCGACCACCGTTGGTGATGTAGCACTTGCGACCGTTGAGGATGTAGTGGTCCCCCTGCTTGCGGCAGCTGGTGCGAATGCTGGCGACGTCACTACCAGCGCCCGGCTCCGTGAGACCGTAGGCGCCCCAGCGCAGCTCGTCGGACATGTCGCGGAAGATGCCGAAGAAGCGCTCTCGTTGTTCGGCCGTGCCCGATGAGCGGACCGGTGGCCCGCCGAGGCCAGCGCCTGGCACGCTGAGCATGATCGAAGCGTCGGCCCAGGCGAGCTCCTCGGCAGCGACCGCCGCTGTTCGATTCCCCGAGGAAGGCCCAGCGCTGGAACCCGTTGGGGACCCCTCGGTGAGGTCGGCCATGGGTGAGTTCCCGCCGCGCATGCTGGCGCTCAGCATGTAGAAGTTGCGCAGAAACTCGAGCGGGATGTCCTTGTTGCGATCCCACTCGAGGCTGCTCGGGCGGATCACGCTCTTGCCCAGCCCCCGCAGCGCTTCCTTCAGCTGCTTCTGTTTGTCGCTCAGCTCGAACTCGAACATCGCTGGTTCCCTCCTCGGCGCCGCGGTCTGTGTGCGCGAGTCAAATGAAGATGCTCTGGGTTTCAGGGGTGGGGAGCACCAGCGCCGGATCGAGCTCTCCTCGCACCTCGAGGGCTGCGGCGAGCTGATCCATTTGCTCTGCTGTCATCCCCACCAGCGCCATCTGCTTTGCGTCGCGCATCATCTTCTCGACGATGACATCCCGCATGAAGCCGGCTCCGCCGTGCAGCTGTACCGCATCGTCGGCACAGCGCATGGCCGCCTCGTGGGCGTGGGCCACCGCCTGAGCCGTGCGTAGCAAGCACTCTGCCTCGGGCTTTCCGCTGTCCCAGCACCAGGCCGCTCGACGACACAGCGCGCTGGCGCTCTCGCCGTCCATGTGACGGTCGGCGAGCGTGAACGCGACAGCCTGAAAGTGACCGATCGGCTTGCCGAAGGCTTGGCGAATATCGCAGTACTCTCGAGCCGTCTCGAAGGCCGAGCGGCTCAACCCAACTTGCCGCGCGGCAACAATGAGCGAGTACTTGGCGAAGAAGCGCACCACGGCGCGCGTGAACTCCTCCGCAGAGAGCTCCGGCGCCAGGCGCGCGGCGCCCGGCAGCTTGACGGCTTGAAGCTCGAGCGAGCGGAAGTCAGCGCAGTCGAGGCCCAGGGTGCGGTGACGCTCACCCACGCTCAGCCCGTCGGTGTTGCGCGGCACGACGAAGGCGCCGAGACCGCCCCAACCCGCAGACTCATCCACCTGCGCGAAGACGATGAAGCAATCAGCCAGGTTCGCGTTTCCCACGAAGGCCTTTTGCCCGTCGAGCTGGTATCCAGCGTCCGTCTCGCGAGCGACGCACGAGAACCCCGCTCGCGACGGGTGTGCCTTCAGCTCGCTCCAGGCGACCGCTCCAAACGCCCCGTCCCCCTCGGCGCTGAACGGCTGAAGCAGTTCCTGGGTCCTTGCTCCCCCGAGCTCGAGAGCAGCCAGAGGGAACGCGCCGAACCCGGGCAACCCGAAGGGCGCCGCCGGATCCCCCAGCGCGAGCTCCTCGTTGATGATCAGACTGGTGAGCAGCCCCAGGCTCTGGCCGCCCATTTCCTCCGGGAAAGCGGCGAGCGCGAGCTGCATCTCCTGAACGCTGCGCCGCACGTCTGGTGCCACCGCGCCCGCCTGCTCGAACTCCCGAGCGCGGGGTGAGAGCGTGGTCTTGGCAAACTCCAGCACCGTCTCGGAAATGAGCCGCTGGTCCTCGGTGGGTTCGAAGGAGATCATCGGGCCTCGCAGTAGGGGGTCGCCTCAAAAAGGCTCACCAACGCAGCCTGTATAGTGGCGCTCCATAACGCGAGCAAGCGAAGCAGCGCCTACGCGGCCAGCTGAGCGGCGCGAACGATGGACCTCACCCCCGAACCCGCGTCGGAATGCGGCGGGCAATCGACAGGAAGAAGGGGGGAGCGTGCAGGCGGAGTATCGAAGCCGAGCCCGGCCAACGGCTCAGTCAGGCGGCTTCGGGGCCGAGCATGCCCTGGAGAGCGCCACGCAGCATCTGCTTGCGCATCCTTCGGGCACCCTCGCTGAACGGCTCAGGCCCAATGATCATCTGTTCGACATCGGCCACCGCGGGATACACGAGCATCAAGCCCATCAGAGCAAACACCGACTGCCGGATACTGACGTGGCGGATGGCCTCGGCCTCGCGGGCACCCTCGAGCCAGCCCAGGAGCAAGACGTAAAAGCGCTCCACCGCGCCGGAGCTCGAACCCGCGTTGTGCACCGCCGAGTCTTGCGGGGCGACCATCGCTGCCAGCAACAACCGCGCTGAGTCGGGCTGATCGGAGAAGTGGTCCACCAACCGGTCACTGAGCGCGAGCATCTGCTCCAGCTGCTTCTCTTCGGCGCCCAGCAAGGGCTCCATCAGCGCCACGATGCTGGCGACGGTCGCCTCCAGCACCTCTTCAGCGATCTGCTGCTTGTTGCGGTAGTGGTGGAACAGTGTGCTCTTATGTAGGCCAACCTCGTCGGCCAGCTTCTGCAAGCTCACGCCGTCGAACCCGTAGCGGCTGATCAAGCTACGCGCTGCCGCGTGGATACGCTCACGGGAGTTGTCGCTCGAAGGAGATCGACTCGACTCCGGTGCCTCGCCCGATTCGGACTTGGCGGTGGTCAGTCGGGTCACGGATCCCACACTCACTTGGCTCCTTGGGGCAGGCTCAACGGTTCCGCTGAGCTCTGTTGCGAGAGCGGCTGAAGACTCTGTGCTGGCAGACATGTGTGTCTTTTCCTCCCGGAGACCTTCATCGTCAATCAACTTCCAGCATGATGTTGCAGCTCAAAACACATTGTCTCGGTGGTTGAACCACATCGTTCGTCAGGTTGTGCAACGTTGCGCAACTTGCACAGTTCCTTGCACTGTTATGCGAGACGGCGCGGTCACGCCGCGATCGTCCGCGCTCCCATCGCCCGGGCTCCCAGCTCGACGACGCGATACAACCACGCGGTACCACCTCGTGGGGTGACACCCTCTGGAGGCAGTACGAAGTCCAGGTTCTGCTGATACGCGGGCGATGCTGGGTCGATGGTGCGAAAGTACGCTTGGTCTGTCCCGGGCACGTTACCAAGCTTTTGACCCAGCCCATGCAGCAGCCGATCGGCGCGACGGAACAGCTCGCGGGGGTCGAGATCCAGCGTTCGGTAGTAGGGAATCATCCGTACTTGAGTCGCCGCAAACATGTCGCCGATCGTCTCCGTGTGCGCGGCTATGCGCTGGCACTCCTTGGCCTCCAGCTTGGCTAGACGCTCTGGCAAATGCATGATCCCGAGGCCGACATGGCGCGCCTCATCCTTCTCGATCAGCGGCAGCAACTCGCTCAACACCGGCTCGACATTTGATTCCGCCAGGAACCCGAAGATGGACTGCGCCGTCCCCTCGGCCAGGACCTGCATGGCGAACAGCTTGAGGGTGAGATCCTCCGCTGATAGCAGGGAGCGCACCGCCGCTTGGAAATATGGGTCCAGCGGTGGCACCGGAACGTGGAGCAACGCCACGTAGTCTCGCAGCACGTAGAAGTGCCGCGCCTCATCGAAGACCTGACTCGACGCTGCCATCCGCGCGTCCAGATCTTCCAGCTGCTCGGCGAGCTCAGCCGACACGTACCAAGCCGCTAGCTCACCCCACATCAACATGCTCATCAGGTGAGCTAGCGCCTCGCGCTTCTCCCGTGAGAGCTGGATGCCGCCGTGTTTGTGCACTGCCGCACGGAACACTTCATGGCCGTCCCAGCTGTCCCTCATGGCGTTGGTGTAGATGCGGCGCAGGCGGTGGGTGCGCTCTTCGGCGAGCGCCAGCGGCTCGTCGATCAGCACCTGCTGCTCGGGCCAGCGTCGGTGCTTGCCGAAGCGGCTCTTCACCGCGAGCCCGAACACCCTCGAGACGGCTCCCGCCACCGCGACGGGCACACGGAGCTGCTTTTTGACTTGTTTGATCGACGGCATCTCCGTCTTCCCCTCGTTTTTGTGCGAATTCGAATCCAAACCAACCGGTTGGTTTGGGGATAGTGGCAGCGCGCGGTCGCTTGGTCAAGGGGCTCACGCGAAGCCGCGGCCCGGCGTATCTTGTGCCGGTGACCGAGGAGACGCTGGAGCACCGGGTCCAGGCAGCGCTGAGCAGTCAGGACCGCACCCACGCGGTGCGCCTCACCATCGACGCCCTCGGCCCGGAGGTGCTCGGGTTCTTGTTCGCCCGTCAGACTTCCCGGGCAGAGGCCGAAGACGCCTTCTCACTCGCGTGCGAGCGACTCTGGCGGGGGTTCGAACAGTTCAACTGGGGATGCAGCCTGCGCAGTTGGTTCTATCGCCTGGCGCGCAACGCCGCCATCGACGTACTGCGACAGCGTGGCGCCGTCGCCCGCCGCGCCGTCCCCCTGTCTCAAGCGCCGGAGCTTCGCGAGCTCGCCGACAAAATCCGCACGGCAACTCCAAGCCACCTGGGGAGCGCGCGCATGACCCAAGTCATGGCGCTGCGCGAACAGCTCTCCGAGGAAGATCGGGAACTGTTGACGCTGCGCTTCGAGCGCGGCATGTCCTGGGCAGAGATCGCAGAAGTCGTCAGTGGTCCCGTCGCTCCTGAAGGCCAGCAGCGGGAAACGGCGCGGCTCAGAAAGCGCGCCCAGCTTGCGCGAGATCGGCTGCAGAAGCTCGCGCGCGAGCAGGGCCTTCTGTAGCAGACTGTCGATGAACACTCGCCGATCTGCAGTCCGTCAGCTCGCGCGCAAGATGCTGGCGATGCGCTGCTCCAGGGCCTCCGCGGAGGGCCGTTGCAGCGAGTCCTTGTGCAGACAGCTGTCCACCAGATCCGTGACCACCGGCGGAGCCCCTGGCAGCAAGCTGTCGAGTCGCGGTGCTGGATCCCGCCCGATGGAGAGCATGACATGCATCGAGCTAGCGCCCTTGAAGGGTCGCTCACCTGCCAGCAGTTCGAAGGCCGTAATCCCCAGGGCAAAGATGTCGGCGGCCGGAGTCAGCCGCGTTCCCAACACTTGCTCCGGCGCCATGTAGTGCGGGGTCCCGAGGATGACTCCGCCACGGGTCGCGACCTGTGTCGTCCAGTCACTGTCCCCTTGTAGTTCCCTGGCAGGGCTCTTGGTGAAACGGGCGAGACCAAAGTCCAGCAGCTTGATCGCCCCATCGCGATCGAGCATGACGTTGTCGGGCTTGATATCGCGATGAACCAAGTTCTGCAGGTGTACGGCCGCCAACACATCCGCCGCCTGACGCAGCATGCGGAGCCGCCGAACCAGCTCTGCACCCGTCGCGGGGGCACCCCGGATCTCGCGCCGCAACGTGTACCCGTCCACGAGTTCCATCGCGATGAACAGATGTCCGTCGATCTCCCCGGCGTCATAGACCCGCGCCACGCCTGGATGCGCGACCATCAACCCGCGCCGAGCTTCCCCACGGAACCTCTTTCGAAACTCGAGGTACTGACGCTGGTCCTTGCCTCCCAGGGCCGCTGGGTGCAGCAGCTTCAACGCAACGGGTATCCTCGCATCCAGATCGGTCGCGCGATACACGGCGCCCATGCCGCCGGCTCCCAGCACGCTCTCCAGCTGATATCTGCCGACCTGCGTGCCCAAGAGAGCGTCCACGCGGCTCGACGGATCGACCGGCCGCGCATCGAGCACCTGAGCGAGCAGGGCTCGCTCGCTGGGCGAGAGGACGTCTGCCTCGGTGTCCGGGCCGTCCACCACGTGGTTCAGGGTACCCGCTGGTGTACACGGGTAACAGAGCCAGTACGCGATCGCGGATTTCGCCTTCACACCCCCGAACGGTCTCCGTCTGCCCCTGAGGAGGCTTGAAATGAGTTTGGGAGAGATAGCGACGTCGATCTCGTGGGCGGCAGGCGACTGGTACCCAGCCGGTGGAGAAATGCTCTGGGAGCAGGTGTGTCAGGGTGAATTCCTGATCTCGGGGATCCCGGGCCCGCCGGGCTACCGACACGCCATGATCCGTAAGCGCCATCCCAGTACCCCGCTGAGCGCGGGGGAACGCGAGGTCTTGAACCGGCTCGTCGATGGGGGCCGACCGACGGAGTCGGCGTTTGGACTGCAGGTCGCAGTTGGGACGTCCGCGTCTTGTGTCGCCAGAGCGGTGCGCAAATCCGGAGCTGGGTCGCCGATCGGACTACTTCGCGCCTGGAGCATCCTGATGTCACCCAGCTGTGAGGCGCTCCAGTTGTTGTCGAACGCCCTCGTGGTGCGTGCGGCCGCTGCTCGCTGGCCAGGTGAGGAATGGCTCAGTGACGCAGAGCTCGAGATCGTGAGCTTGGTCCTCGCCGAGCAGTCCAGCGCCGAGATCAGCAAGT
>JAUILJ010000090.1 GCA_030433055.1 Polyangia bacterium | reverse complement strand
CGTGGCGTCGCCGCTGCCTCGGAAGCCACCAAAGCACCCAGATGAGCTGATCGTTCCCGCGCGAGACGGCGCGCTTCGGGTGATCCGTGCGGCACAGGCGGGCGGCATCAAGCGTGTCGTGATGACCTCCTCCATCGCAGCGGTGCTCTACGGCCACAAGCGCGATGGCTCAGAGACCTACGACGAAAGTCACTGGTCCATCTTGAGCAAAGACGTGGGCGCCTACGAGCAGAGCAAGACCATCGCAGAGCTCGCTGCGTGGGATCTGGTGGAGAGCCTGCCAGAGGAGGGGCGAGTGGAGCTCTGCACCATCAACCCCGGGCTGGTGCTCGGCCCCGTGCTCGATAGTGACTACGGCACCTCGGGGGAAGTCGTGCGAAAGCTGATGGCGCGAGAGATGCCCGGCTGCCCCGACATTGGCTGGGCGATGGTCGATGTCCGAGACGTGGCGAGCGCGCATCTCGCGGCGATGACCAATCATGAAGCCGCAGGGAAACGATTCGTGGCCTCGGTGCAACACGCCTCGATGCTGGACGTCGCAAAGATCCTCCAGCAACACTTCGGCGCCCGCGGCTACAAGATCCCGACGCGCCGCGTGCCAGCCTGGTTGCTGCGTGTGGTGGCGATCTTCGACAAGACGGCTGCTCTGGCCGTGCAGGAGCTTGGCAAGCGTCAGGACCTGGACACCACGCGCATCAAGACGGTCCTCGACTGGCAGCCCCGTGGGCTCGAAGAGATGGTGGTTGCCATGGGCGAGTCACTCATCGAGCACCGCGTGGTCAGCGCCTAGCCCCAGAAGGGAGTCCCCAGACGCTAGTTGGCCTTGGTCAGGGGAAACAGCTCGTCCAAGATGGGCTTCGTCTGGATGCGCAGGTTCACTCCAAGCTCCGCCTTGGCTTCCAGAATGACCATCGCCGCGTAGCCGCGATCGTTGTCGAGCCAGGGCGTCGCTCCGTAGGCTCCCGGATCGGCGACGACCGACTCCTGCCGGCTGACCCACCAGCCAAAGCCATAGCCAGGCAGGGTGGGGTCGAGCGACGAGCCTCCGTACACCTCACCGATGCGATCGTGTTGCATGCGGCTGATCGCCGCCTCGCTCAGCACCTGGGTTTCCCCGCAGCGGCCTCCGTTCAGGTGCATCCACAAGATCTTTCCGTAGTCCCGCGCCGTGGTGTAAGCGCCGCCCTCGATGCTGGGGTTCCGCGTCTCACTGAGGGACGAAGGGTCTCCTTGGAAGAAGTCGGGGTAGGTGAGCGCGCCGTCCACGCCACCTGAGGCGAAGCCCTTGCTGTAGTGGTTGTTGTAGCCAGTGCCCTGCAAGCCGCATGGCTCGACGTAGATCTCGTCGACCAGCGTGTCCCACGTCTTGCCGCTGACGACTTCGGCGACACCACCAGCGAGCTGCCACTGTCCACCGCCGTAGTGGAACTCCGTATCCGGAGGGATCAAGTCGGCGCTGTCGTCGGCAGTGTAGATCTTCTTGGCGCAGTCGCTCAGCGTACCGGTGTCGAGGTACTGGCAGAGATACGGTGCGTACAGCGGGTCGTCGATTAGCCCCACCATGCCGGCGCTGTTCGACAGCAGCTGCGCCACGCTGATGTTCGTCTTGTACTCCCCCCAATCCCCCAGGTAGTCGGAGACTGGTGCGTCCACGTCGAGCATGCCGGCATCTGCCAGGTGCATGAGGACCCCGGCGCTCATCACCTTGCTCGAAGATGCGATGAGCGAGATGCGATCCTCCTCGAAGCTCCCGAGCTCCTCGAGGTGAACCACGCCCTCGTCACGGCTGACGACGACTACGCTGGCGCCCTCAAGATTATTTTCCTCAAGGAAATCCTTGATAGCGTCGTCGAACGCGCTGAAGTCGCGACCCGAGGTCGACTCCTCGCCCCCGCTGCCGCAGCCTGCCAGTGCCAGGCAACCTAGGGTGGCGCAAAGAGCTTGCCTGACCGGGGTTGGGGAGGAGGGAGCTGAGCGAGCCATATGCCTTCATAGCTCGATTCCACGGGAAAGTGCTTACCTCCCGGCGCCGCGCGACCGAGCCCCCAGTGTCGGTGGGGAGCTCCCCGGGGCTCCGATTGATGCGTCGCGCAATCGTCTGAGGCATAGTCTCGCTCGAACGTGCTGGGCATCGACGATCCTCGAACCGAGAGCCGCGCGCCGAACCCGAGCAAGGTTCGAGCGTTGCGCAAGCAGCTTGGGTCTGCCGCCTGGCGGCTCCTGGGGGCACTGAGCCTCGAGAGCGCGCTCTCGAACGACGTTCTACTCCAGCTCACCGACAAGCCTGCCACGTTCGTGAGCTTCTCCAGGGAAGCGCTCAAGCGCGGTCTGCTCAACACCGACATGAAATTCTCGCGGCTCGGGCGAGGGCAACACGGTCTCGCGATCGCGGATGGCTGGCGCCAACTCGTGATCCGTGAGCTGCGCGTCGCGGGGGAGCTCGATGAGCTGGTCGCTGACTGCCACCGCGTGGTGGGCAGCCGCTCCCAGGCGCCGCTGGAGCTCGCGCTTCAGCTGGGAGAACTCGGTGTTTTTCGGAAGCTCAGGGCGTCTCAGCCTGCGGCCTTTCGTGGCCTGGTACGCAGCGACGAACAGTGGCTCAGAGAATCGGTCTGCGAACCCTTCGATGCCGAGTGGTTCGGCGGGGTTTGGGGTGAGGAAGCGCTGAGCGTCGCGGAGCAAATCGTGCGCGAGAGCTTGGGCCGGCTAGCACCGCTCGGTGGCCTCGAGAGCTGGCTGGTATCGGAGGCCGTGCAGTGTGAGGATATTACCACGCGGCAACGTCTGTTGGCGTTGTGGCTGGAGCAGGCGGTGCTGCGTGGCGACAACGATGGCCTGGCGCGCTACTCGGCCGAGCTCGCTCCGGCCACACGTGCCATCCACGACGTCTGTCGCAGCTTCATCGCTGGAGACAGCGGCCGCGTGGCGTCGCTCTTGGAGCTGCTCTTCAGCACCAAGAAGCCGAGCGGCGCGGAGGCAGGCTGTCTCTCGGTGGTGCCTGCGTTGCTCCGCGTGGGGGTGGGCACGCCGGAGGCATTGGGTGAAGCGCGGAGGCTCCTGGGCACTGGGAAGCGCGCGGACGTCAAGAGTGCGAACAAGGCCTTCCGGTCGCTCCTGGCTTTCCTGACGGATCCAGACGTCAAGCAGCGCCGCATCGACGTCTATCAGCTCGCCCGGGGCGGTACGTTCTGGGAGCTCCTGCTGTCCGGTGTCGCGGTCGAGCTGCACACTGCGCAGGCGGTCACGCGCGCTGCCTGGGCCGTGCAGCTGGTGCAAGCGTCCCTGGGCTGGCTGGGGGCGGGCTACACCTGGATCGCGCGTCAGGGGCTGGGCCTGGCGAGGCGCTTCGACGAGGAGCACGCGAGCGAGGAGCTGCGCAGACATCAGAGGCTGTGGGAAGACGTCGAGGTCAGCGGCGAGCTGTTCCTGTGGTCAGGTATCTCAGTCAAGCCCGAGTGGGAGAAGGCCCTGCAGCGCCTCGGACAGGTCTCTGAGCAGCTTCAAAAGACCACGGAGCGGCAGTACCGCGTGGCGTGGTTCGTCGACATGGCCGACGGGGAGCTGGCGCGCCCGGCGCTTCAAGAGTTCAGGGCGGACATGGGCACCTGGACCCAGGGCCGCCGTATGAGCTGGGCGGAGCTGTTTGACTACCGAGACAAGCTGCCGGTCGAGGACATCCGCGTCCTGGACTGCTCTCGGGAGTTGCCGCACGGCAAACGTGAACCCACAGGTGAGGCTGTGGCCGAGTTGATCGGGCATCCTCGGGTCTTCAACGGAGCCCGCGCCATGTTGCCTGTGAGTGTCGTCCCTGGCAGGGCACGCATCGAGACCCTGGAGCGTGATGGTCACATCCAGATCAACGCCGAGCCTCAAGGCGCTGAGGTAGGAGTGAACGTCAGCGTCGAAGCGGAAGACCGCCTCCGCGTTTATCGCGTGAGCGAAGACATGGGGCGAGTGATGGAGGCGCTACCCCACGGCGTGCGCGTCCCGAAAGCTCAGGAAGCCGCGCTGCTGGAGGTGCTGGCGAAGCTCTCGATGAGCGTTGACGTGGTCAGCCCGGAGCTCGGTGTCGAACAGGAAGTGGAAGCCGACTCGACGCCTTGCGTGCGCGCTGCCCTTCATGCAGGGGCATGGCTCGTGCAGTTTGGTGTCAGGCCATTCAGTGAGGGCGGGCGCTTCTTCGTCGCCGGCGAAGGCACGCCGCGCATCAAGGCGTTCCACGCTGGGAGGCGCCTGCGCTGCCTCCGCAACCTGAGAGAGGAGCGGGAGCGCATCGATGCGCTGCTCGCGCTGTGTGCCTCGCTGCCTTTGGTGGACGATGAGGTGCGCAGCCCCCTCGATCCACCGGACAGCTGGGTGCTCGGGGAAGAGGGGTTGCTCTGCCTGCTGAGCGATCTCTCGCAGTGCGGAGTGGCGCACCGCTTCGAGTGGCCGGAGCGCAGCTCGTTGCGGCTTCGGGGTACGGCGTCTTCCAGCAGCCTCCAGGGGCAGCTGCGCTGCATCAAGGGCTGGTACCTGGCTCGAGGCGAGGTGAAGCTGAGCGACGTCGATCAGGTGTCGCTGGAGGCGCTGGTGAAGGCCTCTCCGGTGGGGCGCGGGCGCTTTGTGCGCCTGGACACCGGGGACTATATCGAGGTCGAAGAGAAGGTCAGACGTATCCTCGCGGCACTCAAGAGCGCGCCCCTCACCCCCAGGAAAGCTGGCGATGCACCCGAGGTCCCAGCTGGCGCGTTCCAGGTGTACCGTGGGGCGCTCTCCACGCTGCGTCACCTGGCAGACCCCGACAGCGGCTTCGAGGTCGACCCGGAGATCGGCGCGTGGCTCGCCCGGGTGGAGACGTCGTTGCGCCACGGCTTCCAGACGCCAGAAGGTTTCCGTGCGGAGTTAAGAGAGTACCAGCGCTCAGGCTATGTGTGGCTCAGCCGGCTGGCAGAGCTGGGGCTCGGGGCGTGCCTGGCAGACGACATGGGGCTGGGCAAGACCGTGCAGATCATCGCGCTCTTGCTGCAGCGCAAGCGCCCCAGCCTGGTCGTGGCGCCGACCTCGGTGTGCGTCAACTGGCTCAACGAGATCGCGCGCTTCGCGCCCGAGGTACGGGTGATGGAGTACCTGGGCAAGGCGCGGCGCCGACAGCTGAGTCGATTCCTCGAGCAGGGGCCAGGCGTGGTGATCGCGAGCTACGCGCTGCTCCAGCAGGACGCAGAACAGCTGTCGAGGATCGAGTGGGACAGCGTGGTGCTCGACGAAGCCCAGTTCATCAAGAACGCAGCGTCCTTGCGGGCGAAGGCCGCGTATGGCCTCAAGGCGGAGGTGCGCATCGTGGCGACAGGGACGCCCGTGGAGAACCACCTGGGCGACGTGTGGAGCATCTTCCGCTTCCTGAACCCGGGCTTGCTCGGTGACTGGAAGAATTTCCGCCGGGAGTTTCTGAGGCCCATCGAGCAAGACAAGGACGAAGAGGCGCGCGTCGAGCTACGCCAGCGCCTCGAGCCGTTCATCCTGCGGCGGCGCAAGGCGGACGTGCTCAAGGAGCTGCCGCCCATCACTGACGTGCTGCACGAGGTGCGCTTCTCCGAGGAGGAGATGATGCGCTACGGCTTGCTCAGAAAGCAGGTGCACGAGAAGCTGTTTACGGGCGCAGGCAAGCGAGACAACAAGCTCGAGGTGCTGGCGGAGATCACGCGCCTGCGTCGCTTCTGCTGTCACCCGCGACTGGTGTTTCCCGACGCGCCCTCCGAGTGCTCCAAGATCGAAGCGTTCCTGGATCTCGCCGAGGAGCTCGCGGAGAACGGACACCGCGCGCTCGTCTTCAGCCAGTTCGTCGACTTCTTGTCGTTGGTGCGCGAGCAGCTCGATGAGCGCGGTTTGAGGCACGAGTACCTCGACGGCTCGGTGCCCAAGGCGCAGCGGCAGCGCCGGGTCGATGCGTTCCAGCACGGGGATGCACCGCTGTTCCTGATCAGCCTCAAGGCGGGCGGCTTTGGCCTGAACCTGACGGGAGCGGACTATGTCATTCACCTCGACCCGTGGTGGAACCCGGCGGTCGAGGCGCAGGCGACGGACCGCGCTCATCGCATCGGGCAAGAGCGCCCGGTGACGGTCTATCGCTTGCTGATGAAGCACAGCATCGAGCAGAGCGTCACCGAGCTTCACGCACGGAAACGCGAGCTGGCGGCGGCTCTGCTCGATGGCAGCGAGCGCGTGGCGACGCTGGATGCGGACGAGCTGCTCAAGCTCGTGAAGCTGGGCCCCCGGTAGCCGCCGCGAGATCGTCTCAGCCCAGGTGGGCGAGGAACTCGCTCGAGGGCATGGGCTTCGAGAACATCTGGAAGTCGTACTTGATGGCGTTGTCGTGCTCCTCTTGAGAGGTCGCGGCGACGCAGTCCACCAGGGTGATCACCTCGAAGCCGTGCTCGTACGCGGTGCGCATGGTGGACTCCACACAGCAGTTGGTGAGGAAGCCGCCGAGCACCACGGTCTTGATGCCCTTGCTGCGGAGGATGAAGTCGATGTTGGTGCTCGCGAATGTGTCGAGGCCTCGCTTGCCTTCAATCAGGATGTCTCCGTCCTGGGGCGCGAGGTCGTCGACGATGGCCGCCCCCCATGTGTCCTTGACGAAGCACTTCCCGTCGACCACGCCCTTCAAGATGCCGTATGGGTGACGCGTCAACTCGCCGTAGCCTGGGGCGAATGTGATCGGCGCATGCATGATCGTGGCGCCCTTCTTTCGCGCCTCGTCTGCCACCTTCACGCTGTTCGCCAGCATGTTCGTCTTTTCCATGACACCAGCCACGGCGCCGTGCAGCACACCCCCCTCTGACGTGAACTCGTTCTGGTACTCGATCAGGACGAGCGCCGTCGTCTTCGCATCCAGCTTCATTCCTTGCTCCATTTCCGCGCGAGAATAATGCGCTTCCGAAGCGAACCGGACGGCTCCCCGAAGCCGACTCGCAACGTTTCGGAAAACTTATCAGCTTGTCAGACAAGCGGTCAACCTGGTAAAAGAAGCAGGTGACGAAGTCTGGAGATACTGCTTCCCCGTTCACCTTCCAGGTGACCGAGCGAGCGCCGCTCAGCGTGCTCGTCGCGCGGCAGCTGAGGGAAGCCATCGTCTCCGGTCAGATCAGCGTTGGCACGGAGCTGCCCAGCGAGAAGGAACTCACGAGTCAGCTCGGAGTGAGCCGCTCCACGGTGCGGGAGGCGCTGCGTATCTTGCAGGCGCAGGGGCTGATCTCCGGGGGTGATACGGTTTCCACCCAGCGCCCTCGCGTCACGGGCGAATACGTGATGAGCAGCGCGGCGCTGGCGATGGAGAGCGTGTTGCGGCTGGGCGGTGTGCCCCTGACAGATCTGGTCGAGCTGCGCGTGGTGATCGAGGGAGCCGCGCTGGAGCAGGCCGCCAGCGTGCGAGAACAGACAGCCATGGTCGCCGCGCGCGAGGCGGTGGAGGCCATGCGGGCCGCGGATGTGAACGTGGAGTCGTTCCGCGCCGCGGACCTGAGCTTCCACAGGAGCCTCGTCAGTGCCTCGGGGAATCAAGCGTACGGTCTCGTCATGGGAGTGCTGCGGGACGCTGTCTCGGCTCACTTGGGCGAGGCGCTGCATCAGGTGTCGCGCCCCAGGCGCACGATGACCGAGCTCACGCACGAGCACGAAGAGATCCTGCGTGCGGTGGAGCGAGGTCAGGGCAAGCGCGCGCGGAGCCTGGTGGAAGAGCACATCCGCGCGTTCTATCTCGCGCGGAAACGGGCCAAGGAGCCGCGGTGAGCGCGAGCTGGCTGAACGAGTTGGTGCAGCTCTTGCCGAGCGGCGCGGTGGTGACTGACGCCGACGTGCTCGAGGGCTATGCGAGGGACCACGCACGGCTCGTGCCCGCTGGCGTCGCTCTGGCTCTGGTGCGTGCTCGCAGCGTGGAACAGGTGATCGAAACCGTGCGCTTTGCCAACGAGCGACGCATCCCGGTGGTGACGCGGGGCGCGGGCACCGGGCTGTCTGGCGGTGCGAACGCCCTGGACGGGTGTATTCAGCTGAGCGTCGCAGACATGCGGCGCATGCTGAGCGTCGATCCCGTGGGGCGGACGGCGACCGTCGAGCCGGGGGTGCTCAACGGGGAGCTCGCCGCGGAGGCCATGACCCATGGCTTGTTCTATGCGCCCGATCCGGCGAGCCGGGAGATCTCGAGCATCGGCGGCAACATCGCGACCAACGCGGGCGGCGCTTGCTGCTTGAAGTATGGCGTGACCGGAGATCACGTGCTGGCGCTGAAGGTCGTGCTGGCGGATGGCACGTTGATCCGCGTGGGATCCCTCGCCCAGAAGAACGTCGCTGGCCTCGACCTGAAGCGCCTGCTGATCGGCTCCGAAGGCGCCCTCGGGGTGATCGTCGAAGCGACGCTGCGCTTGCTGCCGAAGCCGCGGCCAGCGTCGACCCTCGTTGCGTACTTCAAGAGCCTGCAGTCGGCGGGCGCAGCTATCGAGGAGATGCAGCGGGCTCTGGATCTGTCCCTGGTGGAGATCATGGATCGCACCACGCTGAGCGCTGTCGAGCGCCACGCTCACCTGGAGCTCGACACCACGGCCGCGGCGATGGTGCTGGTGCAGAGCGATGCATCGGACGCAGAAGCTCAGGTCGAGCGCTGCCAGGTCATCTGCGAGAAGCACGCTGCCTATGATGCGATGCGCACTTCGGACGCGGAGGAGGGGCGCTTGCTGCTGCGCGCGAGGAGCATGGCCTACCCCGCCCTGGAGCGCCTCGGTGCGACGCTGCTAGACGACGTCGCCGTCCCCCGTTCACACCTCGCGGAAATGCTCGTGCGCTGTGAAGCCATCGGGAATCAGCACGAGCTGACGATCGGTACCTTTGGTCACGCCGGTGACGGGAACCTTCACCCGACGATCGTGTTCGACGCTCAGGATCCCCAATCCGAGGCGCGCGCCTTTGCGGCGTTCAATCACATCCTGCGTGATGCCCTCACCCTGGGGGGCACCATCACTGGGGAGCACGGCATCGGCGCGCTCAAACTGGCGCAGCTCGAGCCCATGATCGGGAGCGCCGAGCGCGAGCTGATGACTCGGATCAAGCACGCGTTCGACCCTCGTGGCATCCTCAACCCAGGGCGCGGCTTGTAGCTCAAGCTTCGCGTAGCCTGCGTGTGAGTGCCTGGAGATGAATGCGCAGCTGCTTGGCTTGCGTCACGCTCAACCCGGAGTTGGCGAAGACGCTCGCGGGGATGTCTTCGGCTTTGCGCTTGAGCCGCTTGCCGTGGGGGGTGAGGAACAGCTCCACGACGCGTTCGTCTTGCTGGCTGCGCCGCCGGTCGACGATGCCCTGGGCCTCCATCCGCTTGAGCAGCGGAGTGAGCGTGGCCGAGTCGAGGTGCAGGCGGTCCCCGAGCTCAGACACGCGCACGCCCTCGCCCTCCCAGAGCACCAGCAGCACGAGGTACTGCGGATACGTCAGGCCGAGTGCCTTGAGGTGCGGCGCATAGGCGGCGGTGACCGCCCGTGACGCCGCGTACAAGGCAAAGCACAGCTGGGAGTCGAGGAGCAGGGCGTCGGACATATCAGTTCACGGCGAGGGTCACCTCGATGTTACCGCGGGTCGCGTTCGAGTAGGGGCACACTTCGTGGGCGGCAGCGACGAGCGCCTCGGCTTGATCACGAGGCAGATCCGGCAGGCTGACGTGGAGCGCGACCGCCAGCCCAAAGCCTTTCCCGACGGGACCGATGCTGACCTCTGCCGTCACACTGACCTGGCCAGGGTTGACCTTCTGGAGCCTCGCCACGTGGGCGAGGGCGCTGCCGAAGCACGCCGCGTAGCCCGTGGCGAAGAGCTGCTCCGGGTTGGTGCCGGTCTCACCCTTGCCGCCGAGGGCCTTCGGCGGGACCAGAGTGACCTCGAGCACTCCATCATCGGTCTTCGCGTGGCCTTCGCGCCCGCCAACGGCCGTGGCCTTGGCGGTGTAGAGGCGCTTCTCGAGGATGGCTGGTTGACTCATGATGATTCTCCTGTGGTTCGAGCGGTCGCTTCGTGCTTCTTCGAAGCCCCACACACTCTAGGACGAAGACAATCGTACACAAGTATATCGTGTACGATTTAATAGTTCGCTATTGAATGGGCGACGCTCGGGCCGATCGGCGTCGGCGACCATCGCGGAGGGTGATTGCTGGGTGTCTGTCAGCAGTGGCCCGGGGTGACCGGACTGCCTGGGGAAGCTCTGTAGAAGTTCTAGGTTTGCTCTGACGGTCGGTTCACTCGCTATCTCTGTACGAGCTGGCCGAGGCGTCACGCCTCAACCATTCGGTGTGGGAAAACGTGGGCACCCGTGAGGAGGCCTGGTGCCTCGCCGCTGGGGCACGTGGGCGCAAGGGTGAGTGAGCCGTGCCACGCTCACCGTGATCACGAGCGGCGCACGCTCGGCGCCTGGTTCAGGCACGACGCGTCGGGCGACGGGCATGTCGAGGCCGCTTTCGAGGCGGAAGCATCGGACGTTTCTGTTAGCCTCCCTGACTCCATGCGTACTCGATTTCACTCGCCGTTTGCGCCTCGTGGGGCGCGCTTGCTCTTCACCGTCTGCCTGACCAGCGCTCTCGCCGCCGCCTGTTCCGACGAGGATACGCACAAGAAGCGAGGCGGAGATGACGCCGGCACTGGAGACGGCTCAGCCAATGGTGGAGAGGGTGGTTCCGCGGGGAATTCCGCCGCTGGTGCAGGGGCAAGCGGGGGCAGCGCTGGGATGGCCGGTATCGGCGCGATGGGGGGCCTGGGTGGCGCCAACACCGCAGGCGATGGTGGGGCCTCCGTTGGCGGCAACGCCGGCGCGACCTCCGGGGGCGCCGCGGGCAGCGGGGGTGCTTCCGGCGGCGCTGCGGGCAGCGGGGGTGCTTCCGGCGGTGCTGCGGGCAGCGGCGGCACCGGGCCGGTGCTGTTCTGCGGTGATGGTCTCGTGGATCTGACCAAGGAGGAGTGCGATGGCAACGCCGAGGGGAGGGCGGGTGACACGGTGACGTGCGACACCAACTGCAAGCTCAAGAGCTGGTGCAACATCACGCCCACGCCTGCTACGGGTGCTCCGGGGATTGGCTGCATCTTTCCCCCCGCGGGCCGCGCCACCGGCGGCACATACGCGACCATCTCCGGCGCTGGCTTCGACGGGAACACCAATGTACGCATCGGTGGCACCGCGGCGACCATGGTCTTTCGCAGCGCCACCCAGCTCACGTTCCTTGCACCGAGCGGCACGGCGAACACGTGGGCTGACGTGGTAGTCGAGAACTCGAGCGGGCAGACAGCGACGCGGACGCGAGCCTTCGCTTTCCACGAGGATGCAAACATCGCGATGAACGCGAACGATAGCGGCGCTGGCTCCCTGCGAGCGACGATCGGAGCAGCCAGCGCGGGGGATTTCGTCACGCTGGATCGCTTCGTTGCCGGCCAGACCCTCAACCTGTCGATGACCTTGTCCGTGAGCAAGTCGCTGACCGTCGTGGGCTTGGGAGCGGATCTCAGCGTGCTCGATGCCGGCGGCACTCACGGCGTGATCTACACGGGTGGAAATAGTCAGATCGAACTCTACGGGCTGACGGTGACCAACGGCAGCTCGACCTCACTGGGCGCTGGGATCCTCAACCAGGGGGCGCAGCTCACCGTGACGGAGTGCGCGGTGGTCGGAAATACGACCACGAACGAGGGCGGCGGCATCGCGACTCAGAACTCGGGGACGTTGACAGTGGTCCGCTCGACGGTGTCGGGCAATACGGGCAACGCTGGCGGAGGGATCCGAGTGGTGGGGCCGACGACACAAGCGACCATCATCAACAGCACGATCTCGGGCAACACCGGGGCCGGCATCTTCAACGATGTGCCGCTCTCGGTGCAGGGGTCGACCATCGTGGGCAACACCGGCGTCGGAATCAACGCGCGCCTCGGGGTGTGCACGATCTCGGGCAGCATCGTTGCATCCAACGCTACCGACGTCGCGGGTGGCGCCGGTTTCGTCAGCCAGGGTTACAATCTCATCGGCGTCGCGCCGGTTGGAGGCCCCTGGGGTTCCTCCGACAAGACTGGTACCGCGGCCTCACCCCTCGATCCCTTGCTCAGCGTGCTCGGCCTGAGCTTCGGACGAACTCAGACCCATCGGCTGCTCACTGGAAGCCCGGCGATTGACGGTGGCGATCCGGTCTCCAGCCTTACCGAGGACCAGGCACGCATGCCCAGGCCTTCGGGGGGCGTCGTGGACATTGGTTCCGTCGAGCTGCAGCAGTAGCCTCTCGCGACGACTAGCCCTCGAGGATCGACTTGAGGGCCACGGCGTTGTTGTGCTCCTCGTCCTTCGCCGCGTAGAGCAAGGTGACCGGTCCCTCGACCAGTAGCTCTTCCAGCTGCGCGATGGCCGCCTTTGCCGCCTCCGTCCCGAGCTCCTTGCGATATTCCTTGAGGAAATTATCCCAGCCGTCGTCGGGGGCGGCGTGCACCTTGCGCCGAAGCTCATCGCTGGGTGACAAATCGCGGAGCCAAGTGTGGAGCGCCGCCCGCTGCTTGCTGAGGCCCCGGGGCCACAGCCTATCGACGAGGACGCGTCGCCCGTCTGCGGCCTCGGGCGCCTCATACACGCGCTTGATACGAAGCGCCCTCCACCGGGCCCGATGAGCCTTGCGCGCTGTCCCCATGCCTGCGGCTATAGTGCGCACCTGGCTCCGGCGGAAGTACCCACGCTGCCGCAGAGCCCGACCCAGCACCCTGCGTGAGAGCGCCCATGCACCCTTCGGCGCCGGAGATCAGAGCCTGTCCGGCAGGCCGAAGCGTGGGAACAGCGTGGCGGTGTCGAGGAAGGCGTTGTTCGCTGCGATGCGATCACCGTCGCACTCCAGCACGATCAGCGCCCAGGGCCTGTGGCCGCTGCCCTCGGGGTCCAAGCGGTACTGACCGAACGCCGGGAGGCCGTTGGCGCTGGTGGCGACCAAGCGTGAGCCTTTGCAACCGATGCCCGGGCCCAGGAACCACTCCTTGATGCGCGCGGTGCCCTGCAGCCACAACGCGTAAGGCGGCATCGAGAGGGTGGCGTCTTCACGCATCAGGGCGGTGAGCGCCTCCACGTCATAACGTTCGAAGGCGTCGACGTAGCGCTGCAGGAGGTCCTGCTGGGCCTGCTCCAGTGGCGCCGAGTGCCCGCTGAGATCGCGCTTGGCGAGGGTCGCTCGGGCGCGCTGCAATGCGCTGTTGGTCGCGGCGATGGAGAGCTCCAGCGCCTCGGCCGCCTCCGCCGCGGAGAGGCCGACCACTTCCGTGAGGAGCAACGCGGCCCGCTGCTTGGCGGGTAGCTCCTGGAGCGCGGCGACGAACGCCAGGCGGATGCTCTCCCGCAGGTTGAACAGGCGTGAGGGATCGGCCTCTTCGGGGAGGACCTGCGCGTCGGGTACGGGCTCGAGCCAGTGGGTGCGCGGATACTCAGCCAGCTCGGAGTGAAGATCGCCGCTAGGCCCTAGCTCGACCGGCCGATGCCGCCGCCCGCGCTTGGCCAAGGCGTCCAGGCACACATTGGTCGCGATGCGATACAGCCATGTGCGCTCAGACGAGCGGCCCTCGAAGGTCGCCTGATGCCGCCACGCACGCACCAGCGTCTCTTGTACCGCGTCGTCGGCGTCCGCCGAGGAACCCAGCATGCGATAGCAGTGGCCCATCAGGCCTCGGCGGTGCTGCTCGAAGTGAGTGACGGTCGTGTTCATGGGGTGGAGCGGAGTCTAGAGTCGACCGTGTCCTCAGACCAGCCCATGCGCCCCAGAGTCCTAGCGCCGCCTGGGGAAGTACAGCGAGTTCTCATGGCGCACCAGGAACACGAAGTCGCCGCTCGAGTCGATCTCCAGCGCGTCCAGCTCCGGGCAAGGCCAGAGCGCCGTCTCCCCAGCATCACTCGTTGGCGCCGTCGTCAGCTGCAAGCCCACGTCGCGGTCACAGATCCCGCCGGCGATCAGGCTGTCGGTGAAGGCGTAGCGACTCGTCTGCTTCTCGTCGGGCAGCGACAGGCTCTTGGCGCCACTCGGGGTCAGCAGCGCGGTGTAGCACAGGTAGTCGGTGTCGCTGAGGCCCCATGGGTCCACGTCGCTTCCGCAGTAGCGCACCACGGTTCCCCGTCCGCGGTCGAAGAACTCGAGGCTCGTGATATAGTCATCCATGCTGATTCCGCACGAAAACGTTCCACCGAAGCTGGTGTCGCTGGGGCCGAGCATGCGGCACACCGGCCGTTCCATGTCGTCGAGGAAGCTGCCGCTATCCACCGAGTGCCCGAGCCACAGCGAGCCGTCGCTGGTCGCACCTGCTGCGTGATCGGGCGCAGTCGGATCAGGATCGGCGATGGGCCCCTTGTCGACGCTCCAGCTGCCAGCGCTCGGCCGTGCTCGGCTCCACATGTCGCTCTCGGAGTACCAGACGACCGCGCCATTGGAGCCGCCCGCCAGCACGAAGTCGTCGCTGACCATCACGCCGGTTGGGGTGGCGACGAGGCCGCCGTCGCCGTCGGGGTCGAGCTGGATGATTT
>JAUILJ010000089.1 GCA_030433055.1 Polyangia bacterium | reverse complement strand
CCACGTCCCCTGCGGCCTGCTTGAATTGTTTCCGCGAGGTAGTATCGAGGTACGCCGGAAAGCTCGGGCTCTGGAACAGCACGTGCTTGATGTCCATCAGCAGCAGCTCCTGATGCTGCTGCTCATGGTGCAGCCCCAGCTCCACCACTGCCTGCTCCGCCGCCGAGAACTCCCCCTGGAGCAATCGGTCCATGGCCGCGTCGACGTGAACTCGGTAGGCGAGCACGCGCTCCAGGTTCGGCCGCGTCACGAGGCCGCGCCGAGCCCGCGGATACTGCGCGCCCACGCTGTTGTAGTAGGAGTTGAACAGGTACTCGAAGCTCGGGTCGAAGACCGCGTAATCGAAACCGGCGGCCGCGCGCGGCTTGAGCACGAAGGTCTCGAAGAACCACGTGACGTGGGCCAGATGCCACTTGGTGGGACTGACGTCGGGCATCGACTGCACGATGCACTCCTCCGCCGATAGCGGAGCCCGTAGCTGCTCGCTGAACCGCCGTACCTGCTGGTAACGCTGCGCGAGAGACATCGTGGGATTGGAGCTCGGGACCGGCGCACTCATGAAGCGGAAACCCTAAGGCCAAGCCTGCCGCCTGCGAAGTCACGGCCCGCTCTTTTGTTTGGGGTGAGGAGAGACGGTTTTTCAGCCCGAACTCAGCGCTCGCCCCGTTTTCCCTTCCGCCTTGGCCCGGAAGCAGAAAAAATTCAGCGCCGGCTGTCGATCTGAGCTCCAGCCTGCGTCGAGTCAGCATGCAGTACCTACTCCTCATTTACGCAGACGAAAAAATTGGCGCCAACATGAGCGAAGCCGAGCGGCAACAGCTCCACGCCGACTACATGACCTACACCCAGGAGCTGGTGACCGCCGGCGTGATGCGCGCGGGCGATGCCTTGCTCCCCACGTCGACGGCCACGACTGTGCGAGTCCGGGGCAATGAGAACCTGACCACCGACGGACCCTTCGCCGAGACCAAGGAGGCGCTGGGCGGCTACTACCTAGTCGAGGTCGAGAACCTCGACGAGGCCCTGAAATGGGCCAGGAAGATCCCGACAGCGAAGTACGGGTCCATCGAGGTCCGCCCGATCATGATGATCGACAAGCAGGCGTGACCGAGGTCCGCGCTGCGGCAGAGCGGGTGTTCCGCGAGGAGTCTGGGCGAGTCATCGCAGGGCTCATCCGGCTCACCCGCGCGGGTGCGACGCGGCACGGCGAGGACGCTTTCCAGGTCGCCGAGGACCTCTTCCAGGAAGCCTTGGCCCGCGCGCTGGATCGCTGGCCCATCGACGGAGTTCCAAACAACCCTGCTGCGTGGGTCACCCGCGTTGCGCGCAACGCGGCTATCGACCGCCTGCGACGCAACGCAAGCAGACAGCGTTCCCTTGCGGAACTGGTTCATGCAGAGAAAGAGCCCGGCGAAGCGCCAGCGCTCGTGGACTCCGAAGACGCCTTCCCTGACGATCGCCTGCGCCTGTTCTTCACCTGCTGCCACCCCGCGCTATCCCAGGCGGCGAGCGTGGCGCTGACCCTCCGTACCCTGGGTGGCTTGACGACGCCGGAGATCGCCAAGGCGTTCTTGGTGTCGGAGGTCACCCTGGCTCAGCGGCTGGTGCGCGCGAAGCGCAAGATCGCCGATGCGGGCATCCCCTATCGCGTACCCCCTGGGGAGCTGCTGCCCGAGCGGCTGAGGGCGGTCCTGGCGGTGCTCTACTTGATCTTCAATGAGGGCTACCTCGCCACCAGCGGAGACGCCTTGATGCGCAATCCGCTGTGCGAAGAGGCAATCCGCCTGGGGGAGCTGTTGATCACGCTCTTGAGACAGCACGCGGTGAACGCTGATGAGGGCTACGACGCCCGACGCCAGCAGGCAGAAGCCCGGGGGCTGCTCGCGCTGATGCGATTGATCCATGCGCGCCGAGGCGCTCGAGTAGATCCCCACGGCGAGTTGATTCAGCTAGACGCTCAGGACCGTTCGCTCTGGGACACCGAGGCGATCGCAATCGGCCTGAAGGAGCTGGACAACGCGCTGGCGATGCGAGCCGCTGGGCCGTACCAGATCCAGGCAGCCATCGCCGCACTGCACGCGCGCGCTCGGACACCAGAGGAAACCGACTGGCCACAGATTGCCGCGCTGTACTCGGCGCTGCTCCATTTCAGCGCCAGTGGCAACGACCGCGAACCCTCGCCTGTGATCGAGCTCAACCGAGCGGTCGCGATCTGGAAGGCTGACGGTCCTGCACGCGCGCTGCCGCTGGTGAAGCGCCTGGTCGCGAGCGCCCAGCTGGACCGCTACTACATGCTGCACGCAACCCTGGGTCATCTGGAGCGCGCCTTGGGCAACCCCGCTCAGGCCAGAGCTGCCTTCGAGCGGGCGCTCGAGCTAACGGACAACAGCTCCGAACGGAAATTCTTGGAACGGCAACTCCAGGACCTAACCGGCGAAGTCGCCGCTCGCAGCCGATGACCGTGCCCGGCATCGGCGCCCTTCTCTTGCACGAACCGGGCGGACAGCTCGTCTGTCGATACGGTGCACGGGTTCAGTATGGGCCAATCCGGAGGCGTGCTGAGTGAAGGATTCCTGCCCCGCTCACGCCACCTGAGCTTCTGATTAGGGTTTTGTTTACTTTGGTTGTACGCTGGTGTTTGTGCCCGAGGACGCTGCTACCAGCGAAAAAACCCGCGTTTTGGTAGTTGATGACGAACGCTTCATCCGCGAAGTGCTTGCCGACTTCCTCGGCATGGAGGGGTACCAGGTCCGGACCGCGGAAGACGGTGCCGCAGCGTCACGTGAGCTCGACCGGAGCAAGTACGACGTCGTGATCACCGATCTGAAGATGCCCAACATGGGCGGCCTGGACCTGCTGCGGGAAATCGAGCGCAAGAGCCCCGAGGCGGTCACGATCGTGATGACTGGCTTCGGCACGGTGGAGACGGCGATCGACGCCATGAAGCGCGGGGCCCACGACTACGTGCTCAAGCCGTTCAAGGTCGAGCAGGTGCTCGAGATCGTTCGCCAGGGTCTGGAGGCCAGGAGCAATGGCACTGGGCCCCACTCGCGCCGCGCCCAGGTTGATTCCGCAAGGAAAGAGCTTTCCGAGCGCTTTGGCCGCATGATGGACACGCTTTGGCTGGCGTATCACCCGATCGTAACGGTCGACGGGAACATCTACGGCTACGAAGCCCTGATGCGCTCCGAGGAGCCGAGCTTCCCCGATCCGAGCTCCGTGCTGAGCGCCGCGGAGGACCTCGAGCAGCTGCACGCCTTGGGTAGGCGGATCCGGGATCGCGCGGTGGACGGGTTCAAAGAGGCACCTGAAGGTGCCCACCTCTTCGTCAACCTGCACCCCGCCGATCTGATGGATTCTCAGCTGTTTTCCCCTGAAGCACCGCTCTCCAAGATCGCTCCCCGAGTCGTGCTCGAGATCACGGAGCGCGCGTCGCTGGAGAAGCTGGATGACGTCCCGGGACGCGTCGCTAGCCTACGCGCGCTCGGTTTCCGGGTGGCTATTGATGACCTCGGCGCAGGCTACGCGGGGCTGGGTTCATTCACCGAACTCGAGCCAGACATCGTAAAGCTGGACATGTCCTTGGTGCGCGGAGTGCATCTGCACCGCACCAAGGAGAAGGTCATCTTGAGCATGATGAGCCTCGCTCGAGAGCTTGGCACGACCGTCGTGGCCGAAGGCGTGGAGACGGAAGAAGAGCGCACCAAGCTCACTGAGATCGGCTGTGACTTGCTCCAAGGCTTCCTGTTCGCCAAGCCCCGGCGCCTGACTCGGCGCTGAACCGCTAGTCGATGCGCAACCAGCAGGCTGGCCGCTGAGGGCACACCTGCAGCGCCTTCACGCGACTGCCAGGGTTCGCTCCTGGCTCCCCGGAGTAGGACCCAACTGGCCTGCCGGCTGGCACGCTGAAGGTCCAGCGTTCGCGCACGAAGCCCGGCGCGTCCCCTGCTTCCGGAGCCAGCGCCTGAGTCTGAGGGCTGGCCGCGTACTCCAACCCCTGAGCGTCCAAAAACTTAATTCCGCGCGGCAATTTCTTGGAGGTGCGCAGGACATACAGCTGAAGCTCACAGGAAGTCCGCACGCTGCCTGGCGTGCAGGTGACCCGAGGCTCCCAGGCTTGGACCGCCGTAGTCTTCACTCGCGCCTGGGGTGGCCCCGGCAGCTTCGCGAGGCGCTCGGCCATGTACGCCTCTGCAGCGTTGAACCACGCGGCGTCCCGGTCAGCCACCTTCGCGGCCAGCGCGTCGAGCTCTGGGTGTCCCCAGCCGGTGTAGGCGGCGACGTCGTCAAGCTTCGCCCACGCCTCCCGCAGACGTGTCTTGCCGTAGCCCAGCTCCGGGAGGCGCTGGGTGGGCTGGGCCTTGCGCACGAGTCGAGCTGCTCGCTTCGCCTGTACGAGCAACGGCTTGCTGCGCTTGGATACGCCCTGGGCGTCGAGGAAGCGGCAGTCCAGGCGGTGCTTCATCGTCGGGTGCTGGATCGATACGGGCAACATGCCATCGAAGGGCAGGCCGAATTGACCCAGATAGTCGTCGTGCATGAGGTCGAAGTCGATGAACTCCACCTCCAGGTCCTGACCGACGGCGACCTCGAGCTTTGGCAGGCTCAGGAACCCAGTGCGGCTCTCACCCGGTCCCGAGTAGAACAACACCTGGCCAGCGAAGCGCAGCACCGCACCTAGATCCGGCGCGCTAAAGAAGTCGCCCCCGTACTTCGGATTCAATTCCGCACGGCACACTAACAGGCCATCCCCCGGCTTGGCCTGGGCCCGCTGGGTGGGCAGCTCTTGGAAGAGAGCGCCCAGATCCCGCGCTTGCGGGATGTTCTCGAGGGCTCCATCCGGCAGGGCCTGCGCGAGCGCTCCGGAGCCCGCGCCACGGCGCGCCGCCTGATGCGAGCGACGGTTCACTGGGTTCCAGCGTGGCAGGGGCTTGGGTGCCGGTGGCGATGCCACCAGCGCGGGCGACGGCTTGGTGGTGCCAGACGAGCCGCCACCACATTTACACGCGAGCAGCGCCCCGAAGACGATCAGAGCCGGAGCGCGAGCGGCGCGACGGTCAGCGAGCTTTCTCGCACACCTCGACCGAATCCATCGCCACGTGTTCACGCTTCCCAGTATTAGCGCAAACGGCGAAAGACTTCTGTGCGCGCTGACCGAGGGGCGCTGCGGAGTCGGCGATCGCTTTGCGCAGGTTCTTCACCGAGACCGTGTCCTTCTCGACCGCTGCGGGGAATTTGATCCCCTTCATTTCCAGGGCGAAATCCCGCCACATCTCGCCAACTCGGCGCATCGCTTCCACCACCCAACGCGCCGGAGCGATCGGCTGGATTTCGATAATCGAGACGTATGCGCTCGTGGCCTCCTCCAGCGCAGCGTTGCGCTCCTTCAGCCAGGCCGTGAAGGACTTGTAGTAGTCCTGGAGCTGATCGCTGGACTTGAGCGAGGCGGTGCTCGGCGCCTTGAGCTTCTCCGCAGCGAGGCGCAGGCCTTCTGCCTGCAAATACTTGGCGACACCGACGGCGCCGACCACTCCCTCGCGGCCGATAAGTGGGTACGGCTCCTTGCGCGTCAGCGCCTCGCGCTGCGTATGCTCATCGAGCTCGGACCAGCGCTCGAGCAGGCGCTCTGCGTGCTTCAGGGCAGATGCAATATTTCCACGTGCAAAGTCTGCTCGGGCCATCTGAGCAATCCAGGCGAGCTGTAGCCGCACCTCTTTGGGCTCCGCAGCGGGCAGCACGCCTACCGCCTCCCGCGCCATGTCGGAGTCGCTGAAGTACGCGCTGGCTCCAATCCTCGCGGCAATGGCAAGGGTGTCCGTCGCCTTCATCTTGTTGGCATAGGCCCAGACCTTGCGCGGGTCGCGTAGCACCACGAGGGCAGCGAGCACCAGCGCTGGATTCTTCGCCTCCTTGATCAGCACCCCGAGCCGGGTATCGTCAATCGTCGCGCCCTCCGGGCGCCAGCGGGGATCGCGAAGCACCAGCTGAGCGTACAGCTCGGAGTCCGGGTCCTTCGCGAGCTTCGCCTGCTGAACCCACGAGGGCACCAGAGCCTGACTACCCTCACACGCGCCGTCGGGCGCGCCCGGTTGACGTAGCAGGCAGCCCCGCCACGCGACCTCAGCCGCGGTCGTCGCCTTCTTCGCAAACGCCGCTTCGCCAGCGGTACCGGAGAGCCCGCTGACCTGCTTTGCGATCACGTCTGCAGCGCTGATCAGCGCCTTGCACGGCTCGCTGCAGCCCGCAGCCTGCTCGGCCTGGGCTGCGTCGAAATCGGGCTCGATGCTCGGCGCGCTGGAGCTGTCCGGCGCGGCGGCAGCTGTGGCGGGCGCGCTGGACGCCGCTGCGTTCGACGCCGGCGCCGCTGGTGGTTGGGGGCCGCAGTGGGTGGAAGCGAGCGCAAAGGCACCTAGCGCGCCTAACCCCCAAACCCGACATGGCCAGCTGACCGAGCCTGGAGGCCGACGCGTTGAGTGGCCCTTGGTTCTCGAGCGATGGGTCAAGCGACGGGCAGTGGCAGGCATGCTCGATTTGTAGAGGATCTGACCCGCGGGGTGTTGAAAAACACCCTGCAAATCAGCGACGCCGCACCCGCACAGTCTCACGCCGCCGGTCTTTTGCTGCGCAGCCAGGGCGCGGCACCCGGCGCTATACTCGCGGCGTGGAGCTCGAGTTTACCCCCACGCTCGCCGACTATCGGGAGCTGGTGCGCGCGAACCTCGCGCGTCGGCCGCTGGGGCTCTTGCTGCTCGCCGTCGCACTGTGTGCTCCGCTTCCCGTGTTCTGGTGGCAAACGAACCTGCCCTGGTTCGTGGGTGGCGCGTGGGCGGTGTTCGTCCTCTTCATGTTGCTGTCGATGCCCCGCCGCCTCGCCAACCAGCTGGTGCGACGGAGCCCGCACCTGGTGGAGCAACATCGTATCCGCACGGATCCTTCTGGCTATGAGCTGCACAGCCCAGGCTACGACGTGAGCCTTCACTGGACGGCGTTTCGGGAGCTGCGGAGTACCAGCCACTTGTGGCTTCTGTTTCGCGAGAACGAGGTCTTCGTGGTGCCCAAGCGGGCGTTCGCGTCCACGGCCGCCGAGCAGGGCTGGGTCAGGGCGGTGCGGGACTACATGAAGAGCCCCGGCGACGCGGCGCCGGAGACGGGAGATCTCAGCTTCTCGCTGACCCGCGCAGACTACACGGAAATCTACCGCGCATCCCAGCCGGGGCAGCTCAAGTTCATGCGCTGGTTCCTCACGCTGCCGGTCGCGGCGGGATTGGTCGCGAACGCGCGGTTCATCCAGGTTGGCCAGCACCTGGCCTGGATGATCAGCCTCCCCTTCACCTTGCTCTTCGCGGTCGCGCTAGCGCTGATGACACCCTGGGTACAGGCGCGCTTGCTCCGCGCTGAGGCCTTCAAGCCCAGCTCCTACCGTATCCTCCCGGAAGGGTTCCTGCATCGGCACAGTCAGGGCGAGACGCTCTACGCCTGGTCCACGCTGCGCGGGATCGAGCTGACTCAAGGGCTGTGGCTGGTGCGCACCGACTCTGTGGTGCTGCCCGTCCCCCGGAGAGCTTTCGCGAACGTCGACGACGAGAGCGACTGGGTGGACCTGGTGCGCGGGAACCTCCAGGCCGCGACAAACTAGTTTAGGTGTAAAATTCCGTGGCTAGCTGGACTCGACGGGGGCGCGCGGCTTCGACGGTGGCCACGCAGGTGATTTCAGGCTACATGCCTCGCTGGAAGTTAGACTTCTCACTTTTAAGGAGGTGCCCAGTGACCCTGAGTTGTCCCAAGCTAGGTTCCGCTTTCCCCCCCCTGTGCGGACTTGCTCTGTTGATGAGCGCCACTGCGCTGAGCACTTCGGCGCACGCAGCGGACTACAGCCAGCCGGGGCCACTCTCCACTGCTGTGCAGAGCTGGTCAAACGGCAAGGTCGCGTATCCAACGAGCGGCAACGGCCCCTTTCCCACGTTGGTGCTTGGCCACGGAGCGCTGTTCGCCAGCGCAGATCAACAGATCGGCTGGGGCGAGCACTTCGCGTCCTACGGCTTCGTAGCGATCGCCGTCAACCTCGGATCGTTTCCTGACGGTAATGGCGGCGCGCCGATCATCCAGGCAGCGCTGGACTACCTCGACGGCGCGCCGGCGCCGCTCAGCGGGCTCGCAGACACATCGAACCTGGGGCTCGAGGGCTTCAGCGCCGGCGGACAGTCATTTGCAGTGGCGGCGGTCAGCCTCAAGCCTCAGGCGCTGGTGCTCTTCGACCCCGTCGGCGGCAGCGGCATGGGTGGCGGGACCGATCCCGGAGGCAGCGCCGTTCCCAACATCTGCAGCCCAACCATCACCATCTTCACCGAGCCAAGCACCTGCAACAGCCAGAGCAACTGGGCGCCGTTCGCGATGGCCAGCAGCGGCCCCCGTGCAACGCTGCGCATCGACGGAGCCACTCACTGCGATGGCGAGAACGCTGACCGAGCCCTCTGTGGAACCTTCTGCGGTGGCGCTGCGACCCCAGCCAGGCAGGGGCGCTTCGCCCACTACGGCACGGCCTGGTTCTTGGCCTACCTGAAGGGAGACTCGGCGGCGTTCGCCGAAGTCACCGACAGCGCAATGGCAGCGGATGGCGCCATCAAGAACACCGGCACCGCAGACGGCCCCGACTGCGACGGCAACACGGGCAACGGCGGCAGCGGGGGTACTGGCAACGGCGCTGGCGGCGCTGGTGCTCAGGGCGGAAGCCAGGCGGGAGGCGCGGGTCAGGGCGGTTCCGCAGGGAGTCAGACTGGGACCGGCGGCTCGGGCTTCGGCGGCAGCGCGGGCGACAGCTCCCAGGGCGGCGCCGGGCAAGCGGGCTCCGACCAGGGCGGCGCTGATCCAGGCGGTTCGAGCCAGGGCGGCGCAGGACAGGCAGGCTCGGGGCAGGCTGGCTCCAGCTCTGGCGACGACTCGGGCTGCAGCTGCCGAACGACGGGCAGCGGCAGGCAAAGCCCTGGTGCCGCTGCGCTCCTGGGCTTGCTCGGGCTCGCGGTGCTCAGGCGCCGGCGGAACGCGCGGCGCGAAGACACCCGGCTGACCTAGTCCACCAGATTCAGGCGACGGCGGCGGCCCACGGCCTTGGGCGCGCCGCCAGGCAGCTCGAGGTCTTGGCCCTTCGCGTACACGGGATGGCGCCCGTGCTCACGGTACCAATCGGCGACCTTGGCTGACATGTGCATCTGCTCGATGATCTGCCGCCAACCGACCCCGGTGTTGTACGCGCAGAAGCTGATCTCCCCCTGCTGAGTTCCGTACGGAATGATGCACATCTCCGTACGGCGGAAGTCGTAGTTGAAGAGATCCTGAAACCACATGCCCGCCACGAACAAGAAGCGCCACTCGAACTGCCCCGCGTCGCCTTCCGTCGTGCCCACGGCGTCTCCTGTGGCCCCCGCCTGGCTGACGCACTGACGAACGAGCTCCGTCAGGCCGTAGCCCGCTGGTGCCCGCTCCGGCCTGAAGTTGCGGGTCAGGCTCAGGGCGACCCCGCTCATCACGTGGGCCTTGCCCCTGCCGGCATCGGCGACCACTTGTAGATCCTTCAGCACCTGCTCCACGTCGATGAACTCGCACAGCGGGGCCCATGCCTTCGTGCGCTTGTTCACGACCAGCACCGTGCCGATCCCACAGTTCGGGTGACAACCACACTTGAGCGCGCCGAAATCGGTGTCTGGCCCGAGCAAGACATCCACCACGTCGCTGAACGGATTCATCGCCGAGAGTGGGAACCAGTCGCGCATTGGCTGGGTGGCACCCAGCTGGTCACTCAGATCCTGCGCGAGGTGACTCAGCGTGTAGCGTTGAGCGTGGCGTCGCTCGTCGCTGATGTCCTCGTCCCGCCCAGTGAAGCTCACGGGTTGAAAGCTCACCACGGTGATCTTCTCGGAGTTCTCCAGCGCAAACTCCACGATCGGCCCGACCTGGTCGTCATTGACGCCACGAACCACCGTCACCACGAGCACTACATCGATGCCTGCGGCGTGTAGGTTGTCGATCGCAGCTTGCTTCACGTCGAACAGGTTGCCGACCTTGCGGTGCTCGTGGGCAGCGTTGCTCACCCCATCGAACTGCAGGTAGACCAGGCGCAGCCCCGCTTCCTTTGCCGCGCGGCAAAATTCCGGCTCCTGAGCAAAGCGGATGCCGTTGCTCGCGCACTGCACACAAAAGTAGCCGACCTCACGCGCGTAGCGCACCGCTTCGATGAAGAACGGGCTCAGTGTGGGCTCGCCACCGGAGAACTGCACGCTCATCTGGCGGCGCGGTTGCACGCCCAGCGAGTCGTCCAGGATCTTGGTGACGTCCTCCCAAGTCAGCTCGTGAACGTAACCAACTTGGTTGGCGTCCATGAAGCAGGGATCGCACATCATGTTGCAGCGATTCGTGAGGTCCACGGTGAGCACGGAGCCGCGGCCATATTTGATGCTGCTCGTCCCATGGTTGCGCAGCTTGCTCTTCGGCGCCTCGTAGTCGCGCCCGGGGAAGAGGCGCTCGATGCGCTGCAGAAACTGCGGGCTGACGCTCATCACGTCTTCGAACTCACCATGCAGCGGACAGACCTTGCGCATCACGATCCGCCCTGAATCCTCGAGGATCTGGGCCTTGATCTCCCCGGGCTTGCCATCGACCAACTCGCTGAGCGGCAGCTCGCCGGTCAAGATCGCCTGACGAGTCTCCTTGACACACTCCGGACACAAAGAGTCGGTCTCCCGGGGCCAACCCAGTTTGGGGAAGGTGCGCTCTGCCTTGCGGATCAACGGCGCTGGGGCCCACTTCGGCTGCACCCGCGGGCCGGGGCGCCGCTCGCCCAGCGCGCGATGCAGCGGAAATGCTGCCCGCGCAGCCAGCACCGCGACCTGCTCCGCCTTCCTCAAGAGGCGCTGACGATAGGTCAACGTGGCGGCTCGATCTGCGGGTGAAGGGAGTGAGCCGGCTGCGTTTCGAACTCGCAGCGCGGGAGGCACGCTACGCTCGGGTGAGTTGCCATGTCCCAAGCTCGCCGCACGATCGTGCACGTCGAGATGGGCCTGCGGCTGACGTTGAGACATCTCCAGCCAGAATAGTCGAGACGGCGCCAGACGCGAGCCCGCTCTTTCGCGCCAGTGCTATGCTCGCCGAGCATGCGCTTGCTCGTCGCCAGTGACGTACACCTCGGCCCACATACACCCTCACGGGTCGATCGCGCCTTGGCCCGCATTCTAGAGCAGCACCCAGCCCACGAGCTGGTGCTCGCGGGCGATATCTTCGACCTTTCGCTCGAACCGCGCGGTAGCGACTTGGGACAGAGCCTGTGTCAATTGCTGACTCGCACGTCCGAGTTGCCGCGAGCGCTGCGAAATCACCTCGGCGCGGGGCATGCCGTCACGCTGCTGGTTGGCAACCACGACGCCGAACTGTTGACCGAAGCAGGCCGTGACGCCCTGCTCGCGAGCCTCGATCTGAATCAGTCAGCGCCTCTGGACATAGCGCCCTGGTTCATTCGTCGCGCTGGAGTGCACATCGAACATGGGCACCTCTACGATCCGGACAACGCTCCGACGCACCCACTCGCCTGCTGGAAAGAAGGTACGGAGCCCCTGGGGATCGCGCTGACCCGTCGCTTCTTGGTACCGAGTGGCGCAACCTACTTCGCGCACGCCCACCAGACGACACCACTGAAGGGCCTGCTGGACGCGTTCGTTCAGTATGGATCCAACGCGCCACGCATCGTCTACCAGTATTTCCACGCAGCTATTTCACTGACCCTCGAGTCGCGCGGCACATCACCCCAGGCTCGAATGATCGAGCACGAGAAGCTGCTCGGGGAAGGCCGCCTGAGAGACTTTGCCGGGAGCGTGGGTTTGGAACTCCAGGTGCTGTCCGAGCTACTGACGGGAGCGACGCCGCCCACACACCACGATTTCAGCGACACGTTCATGCGCTTGTACTTCGACCGCATCCTGTGCGCGGTGATCGGCACCATCGGCAGTGCAGCTCTGCTGCCGCTCAATCCAGCCGCTGCGCTGGGGCTAGCCCTGCTGGCCAGCGCCTACCTCGCGCAGTCGATCGCGCTCCAGGGCAGCCGCTACTCCGAGGCTCCTCGCGAGCGTCTGCAGTCCGCTGCAGCGCGCGTAGCAGCGACCAGCGGGGCTGAGCTGGTCGTCTTCGGGCACACCCACCACGAGGACGAAGCGCCGGGCTACATCAACTCAGGCTCCTTCGCCTTTGGCCGTCAAGATAGCCACAGTTGCCTGGTGATAGAAGACGGCCGCGCTCGTCGGCTGTGACCCAGTTGTCGCGGAGATAGTTCCCGGCGGCAACTCAGGCGCGGTGCCGCCTCACCCCCAAACGAGCGCTGACCCTCAGATCCGGTGCAGCACCTGTCGCAGGGGCACGTCGGCGCCCTCGGCGTAGTAAGTGACGTAGAGGTTGCCGTGCTCATCCCAGGTTTGTTCTCCGTCATCGGTCATGCAGACGATGGCGAAGTTGCGCTGAGCCAGGAGCCGACCGCTGACGCCGTCGAGGGGCAGCAACTCCCCGTAGATGTCGGGTGTGATGCGGATCTGACCTCCAGTCACGCGGCGAAGCACCCAGGCCTCGAGTCCGCTGGGCGCCTTGTAGGCGATACCGCTCGAGACGACCTGAAACACGGTCGGGATCCGGCGATCGACGTCGTGCGCGGGGACCTCGCTGCGAATACGCCCCAGGCTGCCGACATGGACGTCTCCTGAGAGGATGGCCACCTGGGTCTTTGGGTTCTCGGCCTGGAAGCGAAACAGCCGCATCATGAGCCGCCTTGCTTCCGCGCGGTTATTTTTGGCGATCCAGGAGTCGCGCAGGTCGTCGGTCGATGCTTCCGTCCACGGCGTCGTCTCTTGGAGGCCCAGGATCGCGGCGATGTCCACGTGGATCACGGGTACGCCAGCAATCACGAGCAGGTAGCGCAGCCCCTTCGCTTGCTGGAGGTACTGATCCACATCAGCCCACTGCTGCTTGCCGATCACAGTGAGGTCCTTGTAAGAGCGATTCGTACGACCATCGAGCATCAGCACCCCCACCTCGTTCAACTCGAAAGCACTCGCGTAGCTGTGCTGACCGAGCCGGGCAGGGTTGTGACGCGCTTGGAACTCTCCAAACACGCCGTGGGCCGCCTCGAAGATCCGCCGTGTGAGCGGAGAGACTTCGTCGTGAGAGCCCCAGCCATCGAAGATGTCGTGATCGTCCCACATCATCACCGAGGGACAGCTGGCCAAGACGTGGCGGATGGGTTCCCGTGACCATGTCATCACGTACCACTGGCGATAGCGACGCTTGATGGCCTCGAGCTCCGGGAGCCCGCCCGCCAGCTCCAGCTCCTGAAGGATGGGATCGGCGTAGATCTGGTCTCCGCCGTGGATCAAGTGATCGACCTCGCCAGCGTCGACCACCTGCTTGAGACGCTCCCACATCACCATACGCCGGTCTCCAGTTACCGTATGGAAACCATTGCAGCTCAGGAATCCGAAGCGCGGTGGCAGCCCCTGGCGCGGCAAGCGCACGCGCTTGATCTCGCGCTCGCCCCAGATCGTGTCCTCGTCCGCGAGGCTCGAGGGATCGGTCGCGGTGTCCAGCGCGTACTCGATGGGCACGTCTGGCGCCAGACCGTCGAGATCGAAGCTGCCGAGACGAAACGGTGCCGCGACGCCGAGATCGAGGGTGGAGGACTGCAGACCCGAGTTGCCCTGCCGCGTCACCAAGCGCGCGATGGTCTGGTCCTCGTTCGCCACGACGCTGATGCGGGTCGACGTGGGACTGCTCTGCCCGATCAACTTGAGAATCGGCTCTGCCATGCACCCTCCTCTGCGCCGCGACCCGACCAAAGCTAGCCGCGCGGATTCGCCCGTAGGGTGTTGGAAGACGCGCTGTCGATCAAGTACAGCGTGACCAGCACGCCTAGCCGAAGCTGGGCTCGCGCTTCTCGAAGAACGCGCGGATCGCTTCGTGAGCCTCCGGAGAGCGGATTCGCTCCGCGAATACTCGGCCCTCCTCGGCCATTATTTCCGCGAGGCTTTCCGCGGTCGCGCGGCGCATCAGTCGCTTGGTCTCGCGCACGGCGGTGGGGGCGAGTTTGCCAAACCGTATGCAGGCGTCACGGGCGAGCGCCAACGCCTCCCCTGGCGCACAGGCGCGAGTGACGATCCCGAGCCGGTAAGCCTCGTCGGCGTCGAACTTCTTCCCCAGCAGGAGCAGCTCGGCCGCGCGCTGATGGCCCATGATGCGGGGCAACAACAGGGACGAGCCAGCCTCGGGTACAGCCCCGAGGTCGACGAACGGCATACGAAACCGGGCGCTGCTGTCGGCGTACACGAGATCGCAATGTAGGAGCAGAGTCGTGCCAACCCCGACTGCTGGACCGCTCACCGCGGCCACCAGGGGTTTGCTCAGCCGTGGCAGCCAGGAGATGAAGCGCATCACCGGACTGCTTGCGTCCGGTGGAGCGCTCATGAAGTCCTGCAGATCATTGCCAGCGGTGAAGCACTGCTCGCTGCCCGTGATCAGAGCCGAGCGCAGCGCTG
>JAUILJ010000088.1 GCA_030433055.1 Polyangia bacterium | reverse complement strand
ATCGCCGACAAGATCAAGAAGGTTTCGGACACGGAGTTCGAGGTCGACCGTTCAGTCGTCGACAAGGTGCTCGAGAACCAGGCCGCGTTGATGCGCTCCGCTCGCATCGTCCCCGAGCAAAAAGACGGGAAGGTCGTCGGTATCCGCATGTTTGGTATCCGTAAGGATACGCTGCTCGGTACCCTGGGCTTCCAGAATGGCGACCGCCTGGAGAGCATCAACGGCTTTGATATGACCTCGCCGGAGAAGGCGCTCGAGGCCTACGCGCGGCTGCGCCCTGCGGGGGGTCTGAAAGTGCAGATCACACGCCGCGGCAAGCCCGTCACCGTGGACTTCCGCATCAAGTAAGCGGCGCCCTTCGTAGAAATCTATTTACTCCGGCGCTCGCCGGCCCAGACCGCTCACCAAAGATAGCTGTGACATACCGAACCATCCGAAGCAGCGCGAAACTCGCCTCGACTCTGACCGCACTCGGCTTGGCCGTGTGCTTGCTGAGCCCTGAGGCCTCGGCGCAGATCCGCGCCCAGAAGAAGCCTGCGGCCCGCGCCACACCACCCACTCCCCGCGCCAAGCAAGCGGACGATCCCCCGGGTGCCGCTCCCGCTCCGCCCAAGTCGATGGACTCGATCGCCAAGGCAGTCGAGACGGAATACCGACCCAAGGGCATGGGGCACATGGTCAAGTTCAACCTGCAAGACGCGGATCTCGCGGAGCTGGTGAACCACATCAGCGGGATGACCGGGAAGCGGTTCATCTACGGCGCCAAGGTGCGGCAGATCAAGGCCACGGTCGTGTCGCCGACGCCGGTCACCTTGGCCGAGGCTTACGAGGCGTTCCTCAGCATCCTCGAGGCCAACGGCATGACGGTGGTGCCCCACGGTCGTTTCCTCAAGATCGTGGACACCGGGAACATCTCTAGCCAGGCCACGCCGATCTACTCGCGTGGTGCCCCGGTGGCGGGCACTGACGGCTACCTCACGCGCCTCTATCGCTTGCAGCACGTGTCGGCTGACGACGTGGCTCAGCTGCTCCAGAAGTTCAAGAGCAAGGAAGGCGACATCTCCACATTTTCCGCGGGGCAACTGCTGATTATCACGGATACTGGCTCCAACGTCCGCCGCATGATCCGTATCATCGAGGAAGTGGACGTCGGTGGCTCCGGCACCAAGATGTGGATCGAGCCGGTGCACTACGGGTCTGCGACTGACCTCGCCAAGCAGATCAACGACATCTTCGAGCTGTCCGCGCAGGGCGCTGGGGGGAGCGGAACCGCGGGCGGCCTATCCAAGGTCGTCGCGGACGAGCAGACCAACGCGCTGGTCATCGTCGGCACCGAGGACTCCTACCTGCGCCTGCTGGAGTTCATGAAGCGACTCGATACGGCCCCGGCCGCGGAGGGTAAGATTCACGTCCTGCCGTTGCAGCACGCGGTGGCCGATGAGCTTGCGCAGACCCTGACGCAGATGCTGAGCGGCACCGCTGCCGCGGCTCAAGGCGGGGCCCGCGGCAGGACTCCGGTGCCTCCGGGAGGCGCCGGTACCGGCGAGGGATCGTTTGAAGGCGAAGTGCGGGTCACCGCGGACTCGCCGACCAACTCACTCATCATCACATCCAGCGGTCGCGACTACGCCCAGCTACGGCTGGTGATTCAGAAGCTCGACATGCCACGGCGCCAGGTCTTCATCGAGGCCGCGATCATGGACCTATCGATTTCCCGCGGAACCACCCTGGGCATCAACTACCACGGCGGCACCACGTTCACGACCAAGGACGCTGACGATAGCCTGCTCTTCGGCGGCCTGAACCCCGTGAACTCCATCGTGCTCACGCCGGATCAGCTGCAAGGTTTCGCGGTCGGTGTACGTGGCCCCGAGCTGGATGGTACGGCGAACATCCTGGGTACCGGCGTGAGTATCCCCGCCTTCGGCGTCGTGCTGAACGCGATCGCTACCAGTGGTGACACCAACGTCCTGGCGACGCCGCACATCATCGCCACGGACAACACGCCCGCAGAGATCAACATCGGTGAGAACATCCCGCTGCAGACCAACGTCGGTGGGGGCGGTCTGGGTAACCTGGCCGCGCTCGCCGGAGGCAACGCCGCAGGCGCGCTGGGCGCTCTCGGTGGCCTGGGTGGGCTCGGCGGTTTCGCCAGCCCTCGTCAGGACGTTGGCACCAAGATCAAGATCACGCCGCACATCAATGACTCCGATCAGGTGCGCCTCGAGATCGAGGCGGAGGACAGCGCGCCAGGGGCCGCCGCTGGCTCGCTGGGCGCGGTGAGCATCACCCAGCGCACGGCCAATACCACCCTGGTCGTCAAGGATCAGGAGACGGTCGTGATTGGTGGTCTGATGAAGGACTCCGAGCAGACCACCAAGACGAAGGTTCCCGTACTGGGCGACCTGCCGGTCTTGGGCTTCCTGTTCCGCCGCACGGAAACGCAGAAGCGAAAGAGCAACCTGCTCCTGGTGCTGACGCCTCACATCATCCACGACTCTCGGGACCTGCGAGCCATTTTCCAGCGCAAGATGCAGGAGCGGCAGGAGTTTCTGGATCGGTACTTCGTTTTTGGCGACTCCGACTGGACTCCGCCTCGCGACTGGACACGGACGAACGGGCTCGTGGAGGACATCCGCCAGTCCTATCGTGAAGCCGAAGAGCGGCGTCAGCTCGAGGCCCAGCTGGAAGAACCCAAGGACAAGCCGAAGCACGAGCCGTCCGAGGCCATCGACATGCCCCAGGTGATCAAGAGCGGGCCCAAGTCGACTCCAAAGGCAACTCCACGGCGTCGCCGCACGCCGCGGCGTACGCCGCGCCGTACGCCGCGCAACCGCACGCGTGGGTCGCTCGACACGCCGATCCAGATCAACCCCATGACTCGCAGCGTCGCGCAGGTGCCTGGCGGCGCTCCGCGCGTCACCGCGGAGCGCACGGAGTAGGCATGCTGCAACGCGCGCTGGGTCAGGTCTTCGTTCGTCGCGGCGTGGTGACGCCGGAGGCGCTGGAGCTGCTGCTCGAGCAGCAGGCGGAGAAGCGACAGCCGCTCACGGAGCTCCTGGTTCAAGGCGAGCTGGCCTCAGAGGAGGTCGTGGGCCAGGCGCTGGCGGCGGAGTGCGGCCTGCGCTTTCTCCCCAAGCTGGATATCGACGCCATCGATCCGCAGATCTCCATCCGAGTTCCGATTGGCTACTCGCGCGCCCATCGCTTGCTGGTGGTGGGGGAGGACGACGACTCCGTTCACGTGGTGTGCGCTGACCCGCTGGATACCAACGGGCTGGACGACATCCGGGCGTCCTTCAACAAGCCAGTCGTCGCACAGGTGGCGGCCGCTTCGGCGATCGTGGAAGCGATCAACCGTGTCTTCGAGCGCGGCGCCACGAATGAGGAACTCAAGAGCGAGGATGCGGCGGCGGACGAGGACGAGATCGACATCCTCGACTCCGACGACGACGCCCCGATCATCCGCTGGGTGAACGGGCTGTTCTCTCAGTCCGTGCGCGAGCGAGCCTCCGATATCCACATCGAGCCGGAAGAGCGAGAGGTCGTCGTACGTTTCCGTGTGGATGGTCAGCTCAAGGTGGTCAAGACCGCGAGTCGGCAGTTCATGAGCGCCGTCGTCGCCCGCGTGAAGATCATGGCGGGGCTCAACATCGCCGAGAAGCGCCTGCCTCAGGACGGTCGCATCAGCTTGAAGATCGCGGGACGTGGCATCGACGTTCGCGTCTCCACCATCCCGACGAGCCGCGACCACGAGCGCATCGTGATGCGCCTCCTGCAAAAGACCAACACGCTGCTCGGGCTCGAAGAGCTCGGCTTCTCCGAGCGCGACCTGCACCTGATGCATGAGCTGATCGAGCGGCCCAACGGCATCATCTTGGTTACGGGGCCCACCGGTAGCGGTAAGACGACCACGCTCTACGCCTGCCTGAACCGTATCAACCGCCCCAACGTCAACATCCTCACCGCGGAGGATCCGGTCGAGTACGAGCTGGGCGGCATCCACCAGGTGCACGTGCAGCCCAAGATCGGCTTGACCTTCGCCAGTGCGATGCGCGCGTTCTTGCGCCAGGACCCGGACGTGATCATGGTCGGTGAGATTCGCGACCTGGAGACGGCGGAGATCGCCATCCAGGCTTCGATGACGGGCCACTTGGTCCTCTCCACGATTCACACGAATGACGCTGCGAGCGCCTTCACGCGCTTGGTGGACATGAACGTTGCGCCCTTCAAGGTGCGCTCGACGGTGATCGGCCTCTTGGCGCAGCGTCTGGTGCGCATCCTGTGTGACGAGTGCAAGCAGCCCTACGAGGCGACGCCGTACGAACTCGAGCAGCTGGGGATCGATCCCGAGTCCACCGAGCGGCGCATCAACCGCAAGGTGAGCAGCGCCTACCGTGCCCACGGGGTGAACTACAAGCCGCCCGGCTGGACCGGCCCAGGCATGCCAATGATCTACCGCGCGGTGGGTTGCGAGAACTGCAACAACAGTGGCTACATCGGCCGACGCGGCATCTACGAGCTGTTGATGGCAGACGATAGTGTGGGCCAGCTGGTGATGTCCGGGGCCGACGCGCAGTCCATCAAGCGCGCGGCGATGTTGAACGGCATGGACTCGCTGCGGGACGACGGCGCGCGCAAGGTGCTGCTTGGCCGTACCACCGTGGAAGCCGTGCTCGCCGCTACCCAAGAGGACACCCACGACTGATGGCCGTCTACGAGTACCGCGGCATCCTGGTCAACACCGGAAAGGCGACCAAGGGATACAAAGACGCCGACAACATCAAGGCGTTGCGCGGAGCTCTGCGTCGTGAAGGAGTTCTCCTCACGGAAGCGACCGAGGAGGCTCAGCGCAAGGCGCGCGCGAAGAAGGAGCTGAACCTCCTGGCGCCCTTCCAGCGCCCCCGAACCGGAGACATCGCCGTGATGACGCGCCAGCTGGCGACGCTGGTCAGGGCGGGTGTGCCGCTGGTCGAGTCCATTGGCGCTCTCAGCGAGCAAGTCGAGAACGATCAGCTCGTGCGTATCCTCACGGCAGTGCGGGAGAGCCTCAACGAGGGTACCAGCTTCGCCAAGAGCCTCGCTGTTCACAACAAGGTGTTCCCGCCCCTCTACATCAACATGGTTGAGGCCGGGGAGGCGTCAGGCACGCTGGAAGCAGTGCTCGAGCGCCTGGCCGACTTCATGGAGAACCAGGCGCGCCTCAAGGGCAAGGTGACCGGCGCGCTTGCCTATCCGGTGTTGATGGCCATCGTCGGGACGTTGCTCGTCGGCTTCCTGATGGTCGCCGTGGTGCCCAAGGTGACGGCCATCTTCGACAACCTCGGACAACAGCTGCCCTGGTACACGCGCCTGTTGATCTTCGTCAGTGACATCGTCGGCGGCTACTGGTGGCTGATCATCATCCTGACCGTCGGTGGCGTGATGGGCTTCCAGCGCTGGAAGGCGACGGAGGAGGGCCGCAAGAAGTGGGACAAGTTCCGCTTGCGGGTGCCGCTGTTCGGGCGTCTGAACCTGCTCGTCGCGGTGGCGCGCTTCAGCCGCACCCTAGCGACCTTGCTCTCCAGCGGCGTACCGCTGCTCACGGCGATGGGCATCGTGAAGAACGTGCTCGAAAATGCGTTGCTCGAGGATGTGGTGACCACCGCCATCAGTTCCATCCGTGAAGGCGAGAGCATCGCCGTGCCGCTGAAGAAGAGCGGCGAGTTTCCGCCCATGGTCACTCACATGATCAGCGTCGGTGAGCGTTCAGGGCAGCTCGAGCAAATGCTCGAGAACGTCAGTCGCGCTTATGAAGCCGACGTCGAGGTTCGCGTTCAAGCACTCACTAGCCTCCTGGAGCCGCTGATGATCGTCATCATGGGTGGCCTGGTCGGCTTCATCACCATGGCCATCCTGATGCCTCTCATCCAGATGAACGACATGGTGAAGTGATGGGCGTTTTGCTCAGCGTCTGCGCTGGCGCGCCTCACCCCCAAACCCACGGCCCCCACGCGTTTACGAGAAAGCCACCCAGAAGCCTCAACTTGAAGCTGGTGCAATGACCCATGTTACGCCGTCGACGACTGCTCGAGCAGGACATCTTCTTCCCTTGGGAGAGGCGGGGAGGATTGCGTCGTCGGTTGCGTGTTGGGCGCTTGCGGCGCTTCCTGATCGTGGCAGGTTTCCTGGGGTTGCTCGTGACCATCGCGGTGCGCGAGCGACGACGAGCGGGGGTTCGGCAGACCCGAGCGACCCTGCTCGATACGCGGCAGGCGGTCGATGCCTACCTTGCCGATCACAAGGGCGGATGTCCTCCGAGTTTGAGCGACCTCGCCCGATACGCCGGTTCGCAGCAAGTACCCCGCGATGCGTGGGGGCGGCCGCTGCGCTTGATCTGTCCGGGGCGCCGAGAAGGGTCCCGCTACGAATTGATGAGTGACGGCCCCGACGGCTTGGCTGGCGGGCTAGATCGAATCGAGTGACTGGAGCACTGACAATGAAGACACACCTGAAGCTCGCCTCCCCCGAGCGACGCAACCCCGACACCTTCCTGGAGCGCCTGCGCATCGCCGTTCGAAGCTGCAGCAACCTCCGCTCGCGAGCCGCTCGAGAGCGTGGCGTGACCTTGTTCGAGGTGCTGATCGTGGTCGCGATCTTGGCCATGGTCGCTGGCGGCGTCGCCGTCTTCGCGTTGCCAAAGTATCGCGACGCCCAGGTCGAGACTGCGAGGACTGGCGCACGCACGATCCGCACGGCAGTGCAACAGTGGCAGGCTGCGAACAACGAGACCAGCTGCCCCACCGTGAGCCAGCTGGTGCAGGAGAAGCACATCGACTCCGCCACCAACACCGACGACCCGTGGGGCGAGGCCTACGCGCTCACGTGCACGGACGACGAGGTCATCGTGGCGTCCAAGGGGCCCGACAAGAAGAAGGGCACCAAAGACGACATCCGCGTGCCGAGCAGCGCGGGGAGCGGCGACGAGGCGGAATGATGTCACGCCTGGGCCGAGGAACTGAGCCAGGGGGCATGCGCCGCATGTCACGGACGGGTCTCACCTCGGCCTTGGGCGTGTTGGATCGGGGGGTGAGTCGCTCCGTCCGTCTGCGCGGGCTGCGCAAGGCGCGGGGGCTCACGCTCTTCGAGGTGCTGATAGTCGTCGCGCTGATCGGCATCCTGACCGGCGCCGTGCTCTTGGGTACCGGCGTCCTGGGCGGCGCGAGGATGAGGGCGTCCGCTTCGCTCATCTCCGCAGGGATTCGTCTCGGCCTGAGCCGCGCGAACTCAACCGGTCGCCCCGTGCGCATGGTCTTCGACTTCGAGACCAATCGCGTGATCCTCGAGGAAACCAGCGGCACGATGCTGCGGGAAAAGGAAGAGGACAACATGGGCGGCGGCGCAGAGGCCGCTACCGCAGCCGAGCGCGCTGCGCGCGAAGAGGCGGAGAGCCTGGTCAAGGCACCGCGTGCGCCGCGTGCTCGGTTCACTCCCGTGAAGGAGTTCGGCTTCGAGGGGGACGATGGCGAGCCTGGGCGTAGCCTGGAGCCCGGAGTTTCGCTCCGCAGGGTGCAGACCGAACATGACTCCGATCCGCGCACGGCGGGCCGCGCCTACCTGTACTTCTTTCCGGGAGGAGGTACTGAGCGGGCCTCGATTCAGCTGCAGAAGGGCAAGTCGGAAGACGATGGCGTGAGCATCCTGGTCAACGGCCTGACGGGGCGGGCCAAGATGGAGCGCGGCTGGGTGGACTTGGCGCCACCGCGCGAAGACGACGCATACGGGGAGCGCGAGGAATGAACGCGCACCCGGCTAGCAGTGGCTCGCGGGGTGGCCAGCGAGGCTTCACTCTGCTCGAGGTGCTCGTCGCCGTCGCTATTCTGGGCCTCGGCCTGAGCGTGATCTTGTCAGCGCAGGCGGGGCTCTTCAACAACGCGACGCGCGCCGAGAACATGAGCCTCGCGCCGGAGCTGTTGCGCTGCAAGATGAACGAGGTCGAGCTCGATCTCTTGGAAAAGGGCTACGGGATCATCGACCAGAAGGACTCCGGGCCCTGCTGCGGCGACGAGAGAGATCCGCACTTCAGCTGCGAGTGGAAGGTCGAGCTGATCAAGCTCCCCGAGGCGAGCTCGTCAGCGTTCGGCGGCGACGCAGGTATCGCTGGAGACAACGGAGGCCTCGGCGCGCTGGGCAGCCTGGCGCAGTCGGGGGGGCTCTCGGGCGCCGCGCAGGGCACCGGCGCACCACCGGATCTCGGCACGCTGGCGAGTTCACTCACCGAGAGCGGTGGTAACCCCATCGATGGTGTCGCGGGGATCGTGATGAGCATGGTCTACCCGCAGCTCAAGCCCATGCTCGAGGCGAGTATCCGCAGGGTAACTGTCTCGGTGGTGTGGAAAGAGGGCAAGAATCGCCGCGAGCTGTCTGCCGTGCAGTTCGTCACGAATCCTCAGCAGGGCGGCCTCGACCCCGACGCCGCCGCCGGCCTCGAAGGCCTGGAGGACATCGCTGGGGGCCTGACCGGGGGCAGCAACCCAGGCGGTACCAATCCAGGAGGCCGGAACCCGAGCGTTGGCAACCCGTTCTCGCGTGCACCAAGCCCGTTCACGCGTAGCGGAGGCAACCCGTGAGTGTCGAGTTCACGCGCTTGGGGCGGCGCTTGCGCGGCCGCCTGTCTGGCTTCACGTTGCTCGAGCTGATCGTGGCGATCACCATCCTCGCTTTGATCAGCATGCTGCTCTACGGCGCGTTCTCTGGGCTGCGCACCACGCGTGATGGCGTGGGCGAAGTGAGCGGCCGCTACCACGAGGGGCGCAGCGCCATGCAGCGCATCGCGCGAGAGCTTCAGGGCGCGTTCCTGAGCTTCAATCGCCCCATCGATCAGTCGCTGATCACTCGGGAAACGCTGTTCAAGGCCAGCCGAGGATCTCCTGCCGATCGCGTCGACTTCACGGCTTTCGCTCACCGCCGCCTCGATCGGAATGCCCACGAGTCCGACCAATGCGAGCTCTCGTACTTTGGCTCCCAGGATCCGAAGCAACGAGGCGTCACGGATCTGGTGCGCCGGGAGTCTGCGGTGATCGACCTGGAGCCAGATCGCGGGGGCCGCGTACAGGTGCTGGCGACCGACATCGATCTGTTCCAGCTCGAGTACCTGGATCCGTTCACCGGGCGCTGGACCGAGCAGTGGGACTCCAGCCAGGCGATCGGTCAGTCCAATCGCCTGCCCTACATGGTGCACATCACGCTGGTGCTCAACGGCGGCCAGCGAGCGGCCAAGGGGCGAGCCAAGCGCACGATCAAGTTCGACACCAAGGTGATGATTCCGATTCAGGCACCCTTGGACTTCGCAGGGTTGGGGGCCCTCCAGCGATGAGCGCCGACAGCCGCCAGGTCATCGACGGCAGCGCCCGCGCGCACGGTGCGCTCAAGCGCTATCGCCTCCGCAAGCGGCGCTCGAAGGAGCGCGGAGTCGCGTTGATCATGGTGATGGGTGCGCTCGCCGTGCTCACCGTGATGCTCACGGAGTTCCAGACCGAGTCCACCGCGGATCTCTCGAGCGCGCTCTCTCACCGTGATTCAATCCGTGCGGAATACGCGGCGAAGAGTGGCTTGAACCTCTCGCGGTTGCTGCTCGCGTCGGAGCCGACGATTCGCAAAGCCGCCGCCCCGATCTTCCTGCTGATGGGGGGTCGGAGTTTTCAGATCCCGGTCTGGGAGTTTGCTGACTTGGTGCTCGGCGCATTCAACGACCAGGCCGGAGGCAAGCGCTTCGAAAACCTGGCGAACGTGCGCCTCGAAGACGGAGAGAACCTCGGCCTCGACGGCGCCGGCTTCGACGTCAAGATCGTGGACGAAGACTCGAAGATCAACGTGAACCTGCCGGCCAAGGCAGACGCTTTCAGTCAGGTGCGTACCGGCACTGCCATCGCCACGCTGATCAGCGGCATCCAGTATGACCCGCTGTTCGAGAATCGCGACGCTGACGGGCAGTTCACGGATCGCCAGGCGCTCTGCTCTGCGATCATCGACTGGACCGATCCCGATCAGCAGGCGGCGGTGTGTCAGTTGGGATCCGACACCGCGCAGACAGCTGCGCCCGAGGACTCGTTCTATCAACAGATCGGCATGCCCTACGTGCGCAAGAACGCGGCGTTCGACAGCTTGGACGAGCTTCGCCTCGTGCGTGGGATGAGCGAGGACATCTGGGCGAACTTCGTGGAGCCTGAGCCAGGGGACGCAGAGAAGCGGCCGATCACGATTTGGGGGAGCGGGCCCGTCAACGTCAACACGGCGAACGCCCAGACGCTGTGGGCCTTGTCGTGTCAGTACGCGGTCGAGAACACCCCGATGTGCAGCGACCCCGAGGAGGCGATCCGCTTCATCTCCCTGGTGAGCTTGCTCAAGGGCTTCATCCGGGGCGTACCGATCTTCAACTCCCCCAAGGCGTTCATCAACGTGATGGGGGGCAAGGGGATGTTCGGCCAAGTGTTCGCGTCGGTCGGGCTGCAGCCCGTCCAGTTCAAGTCTCCCAACGAAACGATGAAGGCCGTCAGCGCCGAGAGCACAGTCTTCAACATCGCGGTCACGGGTTACGTGAAGGGCCCGAGGCGCGAGACCAACGTGCGGGTGAGGGCGGTGGTCGACATGCGCGGGGCGCCAGAGCCTCCCCAGGCCGTCACGGACGCGCTTGGCGCCTTGGGGATCGCACTGCCCGGTGCGACGCCGGGCTCCGAGACGGGAGCCGCGGAAGGCAACAATCCCGGCGCCACCCCGGCGAACTTGCCGGAGGGGGCCACCGACTCCGCCCTCGCCAACTACTTCAAACCAGACCCCGCGGGGCGCATCGTGTATTACCGCTTGGAGTAGGGTCGGGCTCTCCACCGACTTGCTCACCCACTTATCGCTCCTAGAACGACATGGCCAGAATCGTAGGCATCGACATTCGAGATACGCACGTGCGCGCGGTCCTGCTGCGTTCGCGTTACCGCGCGGTAGAGCTCGAACAACTGACCGAAGTGGACGTCGCTCAGGCGGTGAACCCAGCGGACGCCTTGCGTCAGGCCCTGATGCCGCTGCTCCACGCGGGGGAACACTTCGCGGTCGCCATTGACGGCCAGAAGGCGTTTGTCCATCGCATCCGGGTGCCCGCGACGGCGCTCAAGCAGCTCGCAGATGTGCTCCCGTTCGAGCTCGAGGCGGAGCTGCCCCTCGACATCGAAGAGGTGGTCTACGATTTCCGGGCACCAGCCCCAACGCGGGAGCCCACCGCTGAAGTGCTGACGGTCGCGGCTCGGGAGACGGACGTGCTGGCGGTCATCGCCCAGGTGAAGACCGCCACGGGGCGGGAACCCGAGCGCGTCTCCGCAGGCGCGCTCCCGCTGTCCAACCTTGTCGAGCTGGTACCCGAAGCGCTCTCGACACGCCCGGTTGCAGTCGTCGATTTCGGCGGCTCGCGTACGGACTTCATCGTCATGGAGGGTGGCGTGCCGGTCTTCGCGCGCACGTTGTCTCGCGGCGTGGGCACCCTACCCGAGGGCGCGGAAGCGCTGGCGGCTGAGCTGCGCCAGAGTCTCACGGCCTGGCTCGCGAAGGGGGGCCAGAGCGTCGAGGCGGTGTACCTCACGGGGACGTTGCCGGCTGGGGCGCCCGAGTTCTTGGCGTATCACCTGGATACCCCCGTGGAGGTCCTGCCCGGGCTCAGCCTGGACAACGCGAACCCAGACCAGCTGGCCGCGTTGCCCCGCTTTGCCCGCGCGATCGGGATCGCCCTGGGGCTCCGTGGGAAACCGCGCGACCTCAACCTGCGCCAAGGTGGGCTCGGCTACGAGAGTGGCTTCGCTTTCCTTAAGGAAAAGGCGCCCATGCTCAGCGGTCTCTTCGCGACGATCTTCGTGTTCTTCGTGTTCTCGACCTGGGCCGAGATGCGCGCGCTCGGTCAGGAGAACGCCGCGTTGTCCAGCGCGCTCGGAGAGCTATCGATGAAGGTGCTCGGAGAGGAGACATCGGACCCTGACCGGGTCAACGAGCTCCTCGACAAGGGGCCAGGCAAACAAGACAACGATCCCATGCCGCACTTCGATGCGTTCGACGTGATCGTCGAGATCAGCAAGGCCGTTCCCCATACCGTGACCCACGACATTCAAGAGTTCGACATGCAGCGGGGCAAGGTGAAGATGAACGCGATCGTCGGATCTACCGACGAAGCACAGAACATCTCGAGCAAGCTCAAGGAGCACGCCTGCTTCCATGACGTGAAGGTGTCGAAGATCACCCAGGTGGTGAATAGCGACCGCCAGAAGTACGTGCTCGAGTTCGACGTGGCGTGCCCCGAAGATGGCGGCGCGAAGAAGCCTGCGAAGAAGGAAGAGGGAGGCGACAAGTGACCCTCGGTGAACGCTTTGCGCAGCTGGAGCCCCGGGAGCGTCGGCTCGCGATGGTGCTCGTGGCGTTGTTTGGAGTGTTCGTGGTGATCGGGATACCGGTGATGATCACGAGCGCGGTCGGCAGCAAGCGCACCGACAACGAAGCGTTGCAGGAGGCGATCCTCAAGATTCGCCAAGGCCGAGCTCAGTACGCAGCTCGCTCGGCAAACCAGGATGCAGTGGTGGAGCGCTACGCGAAGACTACGCCCGCGCTCGCTGGCTTCTTGGACCGCCTCGCGAAGCAGAACAAGGTCGACATCCCCGAGAGCCAAGACCAGGCGACGGTGCCTCACGGCAAGCTGTATGAGGAGCGCTCGACTCGAATCACTCTGCGTAAGGTCGGGATGCTCCCACTCGCGAAGTTCATGGAGGCCATCGAGCGCTCCGGGTACCCGGTGAAGATCTCGAAGCTCAACGTCCGGCGTAGTGGCTCCCAGCCGGATCAGTACGATGTGTCGATGACCGTCTCCGCGTTCGATCGCAAAGAGGCCGAGAAGAAGAAAGCCGGTGACGAGACCGGTGGAGAAGAAGGATGAGTCCCCGCGGCAAGAAGATCTTGAAGTGGGTGGGCTACCCGCTGTTCTACCTATTCGCTCTGGTCACGTTTCTGTACCTCACGCTCCCGAAGGATCGCGCCAAGGCGAAGCTCGAGGCTGAGTTCAATGCGCGCCAGACCGAAGACCCGGTCACGCTCAAGATCGGGGACCTCGACACCTACTGGTTCAGCGGGATTGAGCTCGACGACGTCGAGTTGGTCGGTCAGCCCAAAGTGACGGAGGATGGAAAGCTCGGTAAGCCTGAGCGCTTCTCGATCACTCACGCCACCGCGCGAGCGTCGATCTGGAGCGCGCTCATGGGTGATACATCCGTCAACTTCGACGCCGAGGCTTTCGACGGCACCATCACCGGGACGTACTCCGTAGAGGACGGAACTCAGCACATCCACGTGGAGGTGCAGGACCTCGGCGTCGGAAAATTGCCCTTCGTGCAGAGCGCCATTGGGATACCCATGCAAGGGGCGATGACCGGCACCGTGGACCTGACGATCCCCGAGGGTAAGCTCGCAGACGCCGAGGGCAGCGTCGAACTCGAGATTCAGGAACTGAAGGTCGGCGATGGGAAGACCAAGATCCGCGACACCATCGCGCTCCCCGAGATCAAGGCGGGTACGCTGTCACTGAAGGCTGAAGCCCAGGCAGGTACCGTGACGGTTTCGGCGCTGAAGTGTGATGGCAAGGACATCAAGGTGGACGCTGCAGGCAAGATCAAGCTGCGTGACCCCTTCGATAGTTCCCTTGCGGAAATGACCCTTAGCTTTGCCTTCACGGATGCATACCGGAACAAGAACGAGATGACCGGAGCCCTGCTCGGGAAGCCGGGTGGCCCTCCAGGGGTGCTCGACCTGGACCCCAAGGTCAAGCGCGCCAAGAAGCCCGACGGCTCCTACGCCTGGCGGCTCAGCGGCCCCGTTGGGAAGCTGCGCTTCGACCCCGCGAGTGGCTCTGCGCTACGGGGTGGCTCGCTGCGCAACCGGCTGAACCGCGGCAGCGTGCTGCGCAAGAAGTGAGTCGCGCCAGCGCCGAGCTGGCTTTGGTGCACAAACTCAAGCAAGCCCTGCTCCTCGGAGCAGGGCTTGTGTCTGTCATGGCGTTGAGTATTGCCGCGCGGAGCCATTCATGCAGCTGTCGGCTTGAGGCGCAGGCTGAGGTTGCGGCTAGCGATCGCCGCGCCGACTCCCATGGTGACGACCGCGAAGGTGAAGAAGCCACCAAGCCAGGGGATGGCTCCGACCAGCAGGAAGATCGCGCAACCAACCGCTAGATGCGTGTAGGGGTTCTTGGTTCGGTGCTGAATCAGCGTTCCGCCCAGGGTTTGAAGCACCGCGCAGATCCCCGCGTAGCTCACGAAGACCAGGACCAGTAGACCGAGCAGCGCGATGGGGATGCCGATCAACGTGACGCACAGGACGACGAAGCCGATGAGCGCACCGAGCCAGGTGACCACGCCGACCGCGAAGCTGCGCATCGGACGCAAGGTGACTTCCTGCCCCAGCGCCTCCATGCGTCGTGTCGCCAGCGCCATCAGCACCACACCAAACACGAACAAGAGGGCGCTCTTGGTCAGCGCGTTACCAATTTCTTCGATCACTCCCATGGCCTTGCGTCCCTCCTTCCGATCTCC